>JBDZVW010000560.1:0-1580 GCA_040255885.1 Betaproteobacteria bacterium | reverse complement strand
GGGAGGAAAAACCCCCGCTCGTCCAAAATCTCGCGCGTGGCAGAAGTAATCTATACGCGGCAGGCACTGGATGATTTCGAACGCATATTCGAGTCCCTGCTCGCGATTGATCCGCAAGTCGCGCGAACCGCGGTGACGGTCATTCAGGATGCAGTTGGCGTACTGGAACGCCATCCGCTTGTCGGCCGACCCGCTGAGCACAATCTGCATGAGCTGATAATTTCACGCGGGCACTCGGGCTACGTTGCGCTCTACGAATACGTGGAATCCGCAGACGTCATACTGGTATTGGCGTTGCGGCATCCGCGGGACGCCGGTTATCCCGAGCCGTAGCGGACATCGCTTCGAAAACAGGTTGGTTGCAGCGAGTGATTTGGGCGGCAGGAAGCCGTTTTGAATTTTTACCACACGAGATTGATGGGGAATGCCTGCAACTCGGGATCTTTTGAAATGCCAGAGAGTGACTCAATCTGTGCCTATGCTGCAATCATCCGATCAAACGGAAGCAGCTTCACTTTCCCACGCCCGCAGTTCTTCTTTCGGCAAAGGTTTAAAAAAGGCACGCCCAACCTTTCCCTTGAGCTGGCCCGGCACACGCTTTCGCTGGCGCTTTAGCGGCACCAGACGGGCATAGGGCTTGCCGTTCTTGACCATAATGATTACCGAATCAACGCGCTGTAGTGCAATCCTATCATGCATAACGTGAATCCAGCCTGAATCATGGCCAGCGGACGGCTGATCTACAACCTGTTGCTGTGGCTGGCACTGCCGTGGCTGCCGCTGCGGCTGCTGTGGCGTGCGCGCCGCCAGCCGGAATATCGCCGGCACTGGGCTGAACGCTTCGGCCGTTATCGAATGACGGCCGCCCGGCCGGTAATCTGGGTGCACGCGGTGTCGGTCGGCGAAACGCGTGCGGCACTGCCGTTGATTCGTGCGCTCCGGCACAAGTATCCGAACCATGGAATTCTGCTCACGCACATGACGCCGACCGGGCGCGCGGCCGCCCGCGATTTGTTCAGCTCGCGCGTGATTCAGTGCTACCTGCCATACGACTATCCGTTCGCGGTACGGCGCTTCCTCGAACACTTCAAACCGGTGGTCGGCGTGCTGATGGAAACCGAGCTGTGGCCCAACCTGATCGGTGAGTGCAAACAGCGGCGAATACCGCTCTATCTGGTCAACGCCAGGCTCTCCGAAAAATCCGCGGCCGGCTACCGGAGGTTTTCCACACTGACGCGCGACACGCTGCGCGGACTGGCCGGAATCGCGGCGCAAAGCGAAGCCGATGCGCAGCGCCTCACGGCGCTTGGTGGGCAGGACGTCGCGGTCACCGGCAACCTGAAATTCGACGTCGAGTCGCCCGCCGAGCTGATGTCGCGCGGCGGCGGCTGGCGCCGGCAATGGAATACCACGTCCGGCGCGGCGCGTCCGGTATTGCTTGCCGCCAGTACGCGTGAGGGTGAAGAAGAGTTGCTGCTGGATGCGCTGGCACGCCTCGACGTGCCGAATCTGCTGTTCGTCATCGTTCCGCGTCACCCGCAGCGCTTCGACGAAGTGGCCGGCCTGATCGAAAAGCGCGG
>JBDZVW010000175.1:0-5975 GCA_040255885.1 Betaproteobacteria bacterium | reverse complement strand
CCATTTTCCTGGTGTCGCCATTCACCCGCATGGTCCATATCTGGAGCGGCGTCGGCGCGCTCGCCTACCTGTTCCGGCCATATCAGCTGGTGCGCAAGGACACCCGTGCCGCGAATCCATTGAAATGAAAATCAACGACGTCAGCATCGACCCCTCGGCGTGGCCGACGCCGCAGCTTGCCGCAGTCCACGAACTCCTGCGGCAACGCGCACGCGAGCTTGGCTACATTGAGGACGGCGCAAGCGATAGCGACATCGAACGCGCGATCGAGCGCACGCTGGCCGAAGAAGTGGCGGTACCCGAACCCACCGACGAGGAGTGCCGGCGCTGGTACGAAGCCAACCGGCAGCGCTTTCGTTCCGGCGATCTGGTATGCGCGCGGCACATCCTGTTTCAGATCACGCCCGGCACCCCGGTGCCCGCGGTACGCGCCGTCGCCGAAACCATGCTGCGTGAATTGCAGGCGCAGCCTGACCTGTTCGACGCGCGTGCGAAGGAACACTCCAACTGCCCGTCCGGTGCCAACGGCGGCAGCCTCGGACAACTGCAGCGCGGCGAGACCGTCCCTGAATTCGAAAAGGCGATCTTCGATGACCACACGGTCGGCGTCCTGCCGAAACTGGTCACCACGCGCCATGGCTTCCACATCATTGCCGTCGATCAGCGCATCGACGGCAAGCCGCTACCCTATGAGGCGGTGTGCGAACGCCTCGCAGCCGAGCTTCGTCAACGCAGCGAGGCGCGCGCGTTGTCTCAATACGTGCGCGTACTGGCCGGCAACGCCGAAATCGAAGGCGTGGAACTCGAAGCGGCCGCATCACCGCTGATTCAATGAATCGCTGTCGTGAATGACCGCGCCGCGTGTGGCGTCACTTTTACGCCGCGGCGCGATCCTTTCCGGTTTTGGCGTTGGCGTTTTGATCACACGGCTGCGTCGCAGGGGTTCGGCGGCCGCCGGTCACCCCTTCAATCCGGCGTTGTTGTGATCGAGCACACGTTCGGCACGGTAGCTGGAACGCACCAGCGGGCCCGACACTACCTCGACGAAGCCCTTCGATAACGCCTGTTCGCGGTAACGTTGAAATTGCTGTGGTGTCACGAAACGGGCCACCGGCAGATGGTTGGACGTGGGCCGCAGATACTGGCCGAGCGTCAGAATATCCACGTCGGCGGAGCGGACATCGTTGAAGGTCTGATCAAGCTCGGCGTCCGTTTCGCCCAGCCCCAGCATCAGGCTGGTCTTGGTCAGTGTCTTCGGAGACTCGCGCTTGGCAAAAGCTAGCACGGCCAGTGTTTGCTGATAGCCGGCGCGGGGATCGCGCGCATAATGCGTGAGCCGCTCCACCGTCTCGATATTCTGCGCATAAGTCGTCACGCCGGCTGCCAGCACGGTGGCCACCGCCTGCAGATTGCCGCCGAAATCGGGCGTCAGCGCTTCTACCGCGGTCTGCGGGCAGCGCCGATGAATCGCCGTTATACAAGCCGCATAGTGGGCGGCGCCGCCGTCCGGCAGATCGTCGCGATCCACCGATGTGAGCACCACGTATTTGAGATTCATCAGCGCCACGGCTTCGGCAACGTGCGCCGGTTCTTCCGGATCCAGCCGGCCATGCGGATTGCCGGTGTCCACCGCGCAGAACTTGCATGCCCGTGTGCACACCGACCCCATCAGCATAAGCGTTGCCGTGCCGCGACCCCAGCACTCGGCGATGTTGGGACACAACGATTCCTCACACACGGTGTGCAGACCGTGATCGCGCACGATATCGCGCACTACCTGGTAGCGTTCGCCTCCGGGCGCGCGAATTCGCAGCCAGAAAGGCCTGGCGCCGGCATTCGGTGCTTGCGTATTCCGGTTGGGCCGCAGGCCGTGTTTTACCGCCGGGATGCCTTCCGCCGTCCGGAATCTTTCTCCGGCGTGGGGGATAGGCCGGTCATCGAATGTCATCAGCAGGGGTCCGGGTTATTGACGTGTGAATCCGTATTCCAGATTAGGAACATCGCATGCGGTCCGCCTTGATATTGATCAAGGCTGGCGGCATGAGTGCCACGTAAAATCCTGTGCGGATGGCCGTTGTCTCACTTGATAAATCGCCTGCCAGCCCGCATATCATTTGGTGAACTTGTCCGGCGTTCACGAGTGCGTTGAGAGCGGAGCCGGATCTGTTTCGAATTCTGAATATCGAAATTCATCAAAGCTGAATCTGTATGGTTGTCCACAACACCGAACAGGTTATCGCGGTCCATCACTGGAACGACAAGCTGTTCAGTTTTCGCACGACGCGATCGACCACGCTGCGTTTCCAGAATGGACATTTCCTGATGCTGGGGCTGGAAGTCGACGGCCGGCCGCTGGTCCGCGCCTACAGTATTGCCAGCGCCAATTATGAGGAATACCTGGAATTTCTCAGCATCAAGGTGCAGGACGGTGAACTGACTTCCAGACTGCAGCATCTGGAAGCCGGTGACACCGTGCTGGTAAGCCGCAAATCGGTGGGCACGCTGGTGGTCGACGACCTGCTGCCGGGCCGAAATCTGTATCTGTTCGCAACTGGAACGGGGCTGGCGCCCTTTCTCAGCATCGTCAAGGATCCGCTCGTCTACGAGCGGTTCGAGCACGTGGTGCTGGTTCATGGCGTGCGCCGTGTGCGCGACCTGGCGTACTCCGATTTCATCGAGAATGAACTGCCGCAGAACGAATTCTTCGGTGAGGACGTCCGTGCCCGCCTGATTTACGTGCCGACCGTCACGCGCGAGCCGTTCCGCACGCGCGGACGCATTACGCAGCTGATCGACAACGGTGCGCTGGCGCAAATAACCGGTCTGCCGCAACTGAATCCCGAAACCGATCGCGTGATGCTGTGCGGCAGCCCGGCGATGCTGGCAGATCTGCGCGCGATGCTGGATGCCCGCGGTTTCATCGGCTCGCCGCAGAAAGGTCATGCCGGCCATTATGTGATCGAACGGGCCTTTGCGGAGCGCTGACGGCGGCTTTGTCACGAAACTGCCATTCCCGGCGCGAAACGTGATTGCCGGATGCCTGCCGTATGTTGTCAGGCGGGTTCGATCCTGAACACTTCCGGATCGTCCTTGTGATCCAGCAGCAGGCTGCGTACCCTGCCTTGCCACAGGCGATGGAATTCCGCGGCCTCGTCTGCACTGGCGTCGGCCGCCAGGCAGCGCGGCAGCAATTTGCTCACGCGCGGATCCATCGGCACCTTGTCCAGTTGCGCCGATACACCGACCCGGACGTCGCTGTCGGTGCGCGTGAAGCGCATCTGTGAGTGCATCTCCACGCCGAATGCCAGCAGGTGGCGGCGATCGAAACGCCCGCCAATGCCCTTGAAGCCGTCCTCCTGCGTGGCGCCGGTGATCAGGCGCACCACATTGGCGATCACCCCGGTAACGCCTGCGGTGTGATCGTCCCGGAATTCGACACGAACCGCGCCGCGCACCGGCACCTCTTCCGGATAGAGCACGTTTAATGCCGTGCGCGTCATCAGAAACGCGCTCGCCACGGTGGGACAGGAGTGTCCGGCAAGCGCTACTGCGTCCGCGTAGCGGTACACCATCAACCCGGCCCGCACGGCGCCCAGGAATTCAGCCAGCGCATCATGCATCATGATCACCGGCGCGGCGTCGAAGAAGTCCGGATAAGTCGCCGCTGCCGGCTCGCCACTCCGCCCCGCCACTTCAGCTCGCAGTACATTGTTCATGTAATGAGTCTTTCCGTAAAAAGGGGTACACAACGCATCGCTGGTACACAGCCAGCCGGTCAGTCACGATGCGCGTTCCGTGATGCCGCAGCCGGCGCCGGCTGCGGCGGAATCGCCTGCGATGGCCGGCGTGGCTCCCGCACCAGTTTGATGTCCACGCCGCCGACGCCCGGGATCATCATCAGCCGCTCGCGCACGCCGCTCAGGATGTGGCCTTGTGCCGGGCAGTCGGGTGCCGTCGTCGTCATCGTGATCGTGACGATCCGATCGGCGATTTCGATGCGATGAACGAGCCCCAGATCGATGATGTTGACGCCGCGGTAGGCGTCGATCACGTCGCGCAGCGCGCCGCGGATCCGCTCCACCGTCGGTTCTGAAGCAGCGCTGGTCAGGTGTTGCCGCTGAGCCGCGGACGGCCCGGTCGTCGATCCGATGTTGTTCATGTTCGTTCCAAAACCAATGCCGTATTAAATTATCATGCTGAATCTGCGTCGACATTGACAGATGTCAAAAGAATCATTTTGCAATGTGTTGCCGGCGCGATACTCTGGCACGCATGTTCGCTGGTTGCCGGTGAATCCGTGATTTTGTTTTGACATGACACAATGTACGAGACAGCAGCCTCATGTCCCGCGTCTTTCGAACCGTCCCGAAACGTGCTGGCCGCTGCTTCGAATCTGAGCGGGCGCATCGCCCGCACGCAACTTTTTTCGGCGCTCGATGGCGTCGCGTTGACGCGCATCGCCGCCGGTGCGCACCTCCGCCGCCTCGCCGCCGGCGAGTATCTATGGCATGCCGGCGATGCGGCCGGCGAATTCTGCATCATCCAGTGCGGATTGGCGGAAGTGCAGCGTATCACCGTCGGCGGCGAGGCGGTGACGCTGGGATTGTTCGGCCGCGGCGACGCGATTGGCACCACCGCCGTGCTCGAACGCGGCCGCTATCCCGCCGATGCACTGGCGCTCACCGCGGCGACGGAAGTGCTGTGCGTCGCCGCGGGGCCGGTGCTGGCGCTGCTCGAGCACAGTCCTGCGCTGGCGCTGGCAATGAATCGCGCGCTGCTCGCACATACCGAAATTCTGCGCGCGAAAATCAACATCGTCAGCGCCGGCTCGGTGCCGCGCCGCATTGCCGCGCTGGTGCTTTACCTGGTGGAGCGTTTCGGCGCGCCGCATGACGGAATTCACGCGCGTATCGGCATCGAACTGACACGCGAGAAGATCGGCCACCTTGTGGGCGCGCGTCCGGAGACTGTGATCCGCATCATGAGCCGCTGGCACAAGGCGGGATGGATCGGCTCCGGTCACGAGGGTCTGGAAGTGCACCGTCTGGACATGATCCGGAGAATGGGAAATCGCTAGATGCGGCATCGCGTTTTCGCGATCATGATAAATGTCATATCGTTTTGCGGACTTCGGCGTTAGGGTTCCGATGCAACCCCAACGCAAGGAGACGGCCCTCATGAAAGAACTGATCGATACCCTGACCCGGCATCACCGGAATTTCGAGCGTTTACTGGACATCGTGGAAACCGAAGTCAAGGTTCTTGAAAACGGCGGCCAGCCGGACTATGCGCTGTTGCGCAACATCATGCTCTACCTCACCCGCTATGCGGTACCGTTTCACGATCCCGTGGAAGCGGCGATCGGCGAGCGTCTGCTTGGCAAGGAACCGGCACAGCAGAGTCTGATCCGGCGTCTTCAGGAACAGCAGGAAACCGTCCGCCGCAGTGGTCCGGCGCTGCTTGCGGAGCTCGATGCGGTGGAAGCCGGCGCATTCATTCTGCGTGCGCAGATCGGCACGCCCGGCCGCGTCTATGCCGGCGCGCTGCGCCGTCACATGATGATGGAAGAGGAAGCGCTTTTCCCGATGGCGCTACGGCTTTTCGGCGCTGAGGACTGGAACGTGGTGACGCATGCATCGAGCCGGCGTTCGAACCGGGTCGACGACCGTTACCGTCAGCTGCAGGAATCGATCGCACGCGAGGTCGGCTGCGGCTGTGAGCCGCTGGCGGCATAGCGAAATCACGTCAATCAGTGGCAGCACGCCTCTGAACCGAGGCAGTGCGGCGGCATGGCTGGCACCAGCCATGCCGGCTGGTGCGCCGATCGCGGCGTAAATCAGACCTGCTGCACCGGATGCCTTCGAAGATGCCCGTCGAACCGGCAACCGCTCAGACCGCTTCCACCTCACGCACCAGCAACGACAGTTTCTCCTTCACCTTCGCCCAGGTGTCGGCGTCTGCCGGCGCATCCTTCT
>JBDZVW010000559.1:0-1591 GCA_040255885.1 Betaproteobacteria bacterium | reverse complement strand
GACGTCGAGGCGGCGACGCGCAAGGTCGCGGCGCTCGGCCGGCGGCTCGCCGCGGACGGCATCAGCATCAAGGGCGTGCGCGTCGACAGCGGCGATCTCGGGCGCGAGGCACGCCACGTGCGGCACGTCCTCGATGCTGCCGGACTGCACGATACGATGATCTTCGTCAGCGGCGATCTCGACGAGTACCGGCTGCGCGAACTGCTCGCGGACGGTGCGCCGGTGGACGGCTTCGGCGTCGGCACGTCGCTGGTGACATCGTCGGATGAGCCCTATCTCGACACCGTGTACAAACTGCAGGAATACGCGGGGCGGCCGCGGCGCAAGCGTTCCACCGGCAAGGAGACCTGGCCCGGTCGCAAGCAGGTGTTTCGCCATTACGGACCGGATGGCCGATTCGACTGTGATGTGCTGGCGCTGGAAGATGATCCGCAAAGCGGTGAACCGCTGCTGAAACCGGTGATGCGCGCCGGGCGCCGTGTCACCCCGCAGCCGACGCTGCAGCAAACGCGCGAACGCGCGACGCAGCAGCTGGCGCGCTTGCCGGACCGGCTGAAGGCGCTGGAATCTTCCACCACGTCGTATCACGTCGCGATTGCGCCGTCGCTGGCAGCGATGGCGGAAGCGGTCGATCGTGCGAACGAACAGGCCGGCGCGGTAGTTTGAGCCGAGCCGCGCGCGGCGAAACGGGATCTACGCTGTCGCCGTTGCCGGAGCGGGTTGCGGCTGCAGCGCCTTGAGATCTTCCTCGTTCAGCGTTTCCTTTTCGAGCAGCAGTTGCGCACCGCGCTCCAGCAGTGCGCGATGTTTTTCGATCAGGCCGACAGCGCGATCGAACACGTGTTCGACGATGTCGCGTACCGCGCAGTCGATCTCGCGCGCGGTTTCCTCGCTGAACTCGCGCTCCTGCAGCGTCGGCCCGCCGTTGCCGAGAAAGGTGTGGCGATCGGCGCCGTAGGTGACAGGGCCGAGCTTCTCCACCATGCCGTAGCGCATCACCATGCTGCGCGCGATGTCGGTGACCTTGGCCAGGTCATCGGCGGCGCCGGTCGAAAGATGGCCGAACACGACGTGCTCCGATGCCCGCCCGCCCAACAGCGCCGCCATCTTGTTTTCGAGTTCCCGGCGCGTCATCAGAAAGCGGTCTTCCAGCGGACGCTGGATGGTGTAGCCAAGGGCGCCGATGCCGCGCGGAATGATAGAAATCTTGTGCACGGTATCGACTCCCGGCAGTGACATCGCGACCAGCGCGTGCCCCATTTCATGATAGGCCACCACCTTGCGCTCGAGCGGATTGAGCAGCCGGTTTTTCTTCTCGAGTCCGGCGACGATGCGTTCGACGCCGGAAGTGAAGTCCTCCATCGCGACTTCCGAGGCATGGCGCCGTGTCGCCATCAATGCCGCCTCGTTCACCAGATTGGCGAGATCGGCACCGCTGAAGCCGGGCGTGAGCGCGGCGATTTTTTCGGGGTCGACGTCGGCGGCGAGCATGTGAAGTTTCTTCAAATGCACTTCAAGAATCTGGATGCGGCCCAGTTTGTCGGGACGGTCGACCAGCACCTGGCGGTCGAAGCGGCCGGCGCGCAACAGT
>JBDZVW010000558.1:0-1598 GCA_040255885.1 Betaproteobacteria bacterium | reverse complement strand
GGTGAAGGAGGATTTGTTCAAGGAGCTGGATTATCGCGACCATGGCGATTCCACTTGCCTGGTGCTTGAGGTGGACCGGCCGCCGCCGCCTGAAATCGTGGACAAGGTCGCACGCGACTGCGGCGTGGCGGCGCAGCGCATCACGTTCGTTCTGACGCCGACGCAAAGTCTTGCCGGCATGGTGCAAGTGGTGTCGCGCGTGCTGGAAGTGGCGCTGCACAAGGTGCACGCGCTCGGATTTGCGCTCGACCAGGTGGTGGACGGCACCGGTCATGCACCGCTGCCGCCGGCGGGCGGCGATTTCATCACCGCGATGGGACGCACCAACGATGCGATCCTGTTCGGCGGCGAAGTGCATCTGCACGTCGATGCGCCTGACGCCGACGCCGAGGAACTTGCGCGCCGGCTGCCGGCGAGCGCGTCGCGCGATTACGGGCGGCCGTTTGCGCAGGTATTCAAGGACTATAAATATGATTTCTATCAGATCGATCCGATGCTGTTCGCGCCGGCGCGCGTGATGGTGACCGCATTGAAAAGCGGACGCAGCTTCGCGGGCGGCGCCGTCGATCTCGGGCTGCTCGACGTCTCGTTCGGTGGCAAGTGATGAAGCGCCGTACGATCGCGATCGTTACCGATGATCCAGGCTGGCACGGCGCCCGGCTGATGGCGGCGCTCGACGCGCGCGGCCTGGCTTCGGTGTACGTGAGCTTGCGCCAGTGCCGCATCGATCTCGATCAGGCGCCGCACGGCATCGTCGTTCCCGGCTTTAAGAATGCGCTGCCGGAGGGTGTGATCGTGCGCGGCGTGCCAGGCGGCACGCTGGAGCAGGTGGTGCTGCGGCTCGATGTATTGCACGCGCTGCGCGATGCGGGCGTGCCGGTTTACAACGACGGGCGTGCGATCGAGCGCACGGTGGACAAGGCGATGACCAGTCTTGCGCTGCGGCGTGCCGGCGTGCCGACGCCGCCGACGTGGGCGGCGGAGTCGTTCGAGCAGGCGTGCGCGGTGGCGCGTCGTGAATGCGAACTGCATCACGGCGTGGTGCTGAAACCGCTGTTCGGGTCGCAGGGCAAGAATCTGCGGCTGGTACGCAGCGTCGCCGAGATGCCGGACGCAATGGCGCAAAACGGCGTCTATTATCTGCAGCGCTTCATCGATTCGGGCGCCGGCGACTGGCATGACTGGCGCCTGTTCGTGATCGCCGGCCGGGTGCGCGCGGCGATGATCCGGCGCGGTGCGAGCTGGATCAGCAATGTTGCGCAGGGTGCCCGTTGCGAGGCGGCGGTGCCGCCGCAGCCGCTGGCGCGGCTGGCGGAGGGTGCGGTGTGCGCGCTCGATATCGACTACGCCGGCGTCGACGTGATTGTCGATCGCGCCGGCGAATCGTTCGTGATCGAGGTGAACGGCATCCCGGCGTGGAAGGGACTGCAGGGCGTGACCGACGTCGATCTGGCGCAGGCGATCGTCGATGATTTCGTGGCACGGCGGCTGCCGCGCCGGCTGGAAGCGGTGGGATAGATGGCGCTGTCGAACACATCGTGTGCCGGCGCGCAACCGGCGGGGCTGGAGCCCGATGTGGTGGCGCGCGCGATGAACTG
>JBDZVW010000557.1:0-1604 GCA_040255885.1 Betaproteobacteria bacterium | reverse complement strand
GGGTCGCACCCACTTCGCGGGTGCCTGCTCCTCCTTTTGCGGTCGCAGGGAGCGAAGCGGAAGGGGTGATCGATTTTCCCGGGCGCCGCTCACCACCCCGTCGGCTGCGCCGCCACCCCTCCTCATTTGAGGACGGGAGACAGTCGGAGTCTGATGCAGGTGCCGTCGGGCTGGCTGCTGGAAAGGTATGCGTTCGCAACGAACTGTCAGAGGTCACCACGTGAGCGGCAGCGGTTTCATGTCGGATGCCGCTCCGGGCCGCTTCAATCTGCGGCGCGTACTCGGTCTCGGCATTACGGGCCTGGCCACCGACAGCCGTGTGGTGAAGCCCGGCGATACCTTCGTTGCCTATCCGGGCGAATCGCAGGACGGCCGCAAGTTCATTCCGCAGGCGCTGGCACAAGGCGCGCGCTCGGTGCTGTGGGACAGTGAAGGCTTTCGCTGGCGCAAGGAATGGCGGGTGTCGAATATTGGCGTGCCGCATTTGCGGCGCCATGCGGGGAAAGTCGCGCACGAAGTCTACGGCCGTCCCAGTGCGCAGATGTGGGTGATCGGCGTCACCGGCACCAACGGCAAGACGTCGTGCAGCCATTGGCTGGCGCAATCATTGACCGGCCTCGGCCGAAAGAGCGCGCTGATCGGCACGCTCGGCAGCGGTTTCCCCGGCACGCTGTCGGAGACGTCCAACACCACGCCCGACGCGGTGTGGCTGCATCGGCGCATCGGCGAGCTGGCCGCGCAAGGCGCGCGCTGCGTGGTGATGGAAGTCTCTTCGCACGGACTGGCGCAGGATCGGCTGAGCGGTGTCGAATTCGACGTCGCGCTGTTCACCAATCTGACGCGGGACCATCTCGACTATCACCGTACGATGCGGCGCTACCAGGCGGCGAAAGCGCGGCTTTTCCGCTGGCCGTCGCTGTCGGCGGCGGTGCTCAACCTTGACGACGCGTTCGGTATCGAACTGTGCGCACGCACGGCGCGCCCCGGCGTGACGCTGATGGGCTACGGCTTCGGACGCGAGACGGGCACGCTGCCGAAGCGGGTGGTGCGGGTACGCGGCACCCATCTGACGCTGGATGCCAGCGGCATCGCATTCGACGTTACCACGCCGTGGGGCGCGGCGACACTGAAAAGCCGCTTCGTCGGCCGCTTCAACGCCGAAAACCTGCTGGGTTCGCTGGCGGCGCTGCTGGCCTCCGACGTGAAGCTTGATGATGCGGTCGCCGCGCTGTCGCACGTGGAGCCCGTGCCGGGCCGCATGCAGCGGCTGGAAGGCAATCAGCGGCCGGTGGTGGTGATCGACTATGCGCATACGCCGGATGCGCTGCACAAGGCGCTGCTGGCGCTGCGCGAACTGGCTGCCGGCAGCGCCGGGCGCCTGATCTGCGTGTTCGGCTGCGGCGGCGCCCGCGATCGCGGCAAGCGTTCGGAAATGGGGCGCATCGCGACGGCACTGGCCGATCACGTGATCGTGACCAGCGACAATCCGCGCGACGAAGATCCGCAGGCAATCATTGCCGACGTCGTTGCCGGCGCCGGCCCGAATCACCCCAGGGCTCGCTGGCGGTACAGGTGCGTCCCGACGGTCGCAGCGCGCCCGCCGC
>JBDZVW010000556.1:0-1605 GCA_040255885.1 Betaproteobacteria bacterium | reverse complement strand
TTGTAAAACTCGGCGCCGGCGTCAAGCACCTCGCCCCCGGCCAGCGCGTGATGGGGCGCTGCGCCGGCGCATTCGCGGAATTCGGATTGATGGACACCCGCGAAGCAATGCCGGTGCCGCCCGACCTGTCGTACGAAGAAGCGGCCGCGGTTCCACTGGCTTCCCTGGTCGTTTACGACATGCTGGTGGCGCAGGGACGCCTGGCTGCAGGCGAATGGCTGCTGGTGACCGGCATTTCGTCCGGCGTCGGTGTCGCGGCATTGCAAACTGCGAAGGCGCTGAACGCCCGCGTGATCGGCACATCGGGGTCGGCCGCCAAACTCGAACGGCTGCAGGCGCTCGGACTGGACCATGGACTTTGCACCCGCAACGCCGATTTTCATGACGCCGTAATGCGCATCACGCAAAATGCCGGCGCAAACCTCGTCGTCAATGCGGTCGGCGGTTCGCTGTTTCCGGAATGCGTCCGCACGCTTGCCTACGAGGGCCGGCTCGCCACCGTCGGCTACGTCGACGGCATCATGACAAGCGAAATCGATCTCGATGCGCTGCATGCGAAACGGCTGACGCTGTTCGGCGTTTCAAACAAGCTGCGCAGCGCCGAACAGCGCGTGGCGCTGGTCAGAGGGTTCGTCGCCGATATTCTGCCGCTGATCGCCGCCGGCCGCATCCGACCGCTCGTTGACGCGACATTCCCGTTCAATGAGCTTCCGGCCGCCAGGGAATACATGGAAGCGAACCGCCACGTCGGCAAGATCGTGATCACGATGCCCGATTGATCGCAGCCGGGCCCGCCGCGCCGTCAATGCGCGAGCGCCCGGCAATGCCGCGGCGGCAGGTGCAGCCAGACGGTCTGTCCCTTTGCGATGTCGACGTCGACCGGTGTAATGGTGCGCGCCGTCGCGCCGCTCGCCAGCGTCACCAGATAATCCCGATACGGGCCGAGATACGACTGGCGCGTCACGTTGCCGCTGACCCAGTTCGTGCCCGCGCTGTCCGGCCGGTCGGCGCGAAGCTCGATGCAGTGATGGCGAATCGAGACGGCGGTGTCGCCCTCTTTCGAAAATTCGCCCGACTCACAGCGCAGCATCACCCCGTCGCCGCAATCGACCGTGTCGCGGCCGTCCCAGCGTCCCTTGAAAATGTTTGCGCCGCCGATGAAGTGGGCGACGAATTCGGACTGCGGCCGCTCGTAAATATCCTCCGGCGTTCCGGCCTGCTCGACCACGCCCTGGTTCATCACCACGATGAGATCGGCGGTCGTCATCGCTTCGGACTGATCATGCGTGACGTAAACCGTGGTGTAGCGGAATTCGTCATGCAGGCGCCGGATTTCGAAGCGCATCTCCTCGCGCAGATTCGCGTCCAGATTCGACAGCGGCTCGTCCAGCAGCAGCGTCTCCGGCTCGACCACCAGCGCGCGGGCCAGCGACACGCGCTGCTGCTGGCCGCCCGACAGCTCGCCCGGATAACGGCCGGCCAACGGGCTGAGCCGCGTCGCTTCCAGGATCGCGTCGACGCGCTTTTTTATCTCCGGGCGTTTCATTCCGCGCAGCTTGAGGCCGTACGCGACATTGTCGAAAATGGTCATGTGCGGCCACAGTG
>JBDZVW010000174.1:0-6046 GCA_040255885.1 Betaproteobacteria bacterium | reverse complement strand
ATTTGAACGTGCCGTCGTCGTTGCAGTTCTTGCCCCACGGCACGTTGACGGCATTCGGAATATGGCCGCCGCGCTGGCAGGTTTCCGGCAAGCCCGGCGGGCACAGGATCTTGCCGCTGTATTCGTCCTGCGAGCGCACGTCCACCAGGAACGCGTCGTTGGCGGTGGCCGCCTGATGCGTGCGCGGCAGAAACGCGCGAATCGAATGGTCGGGCTCCGACGCGTGATACTGGCGCGCCGCGGGTTGCGGCACGTCGGTGGTCAGCGCACGGCCTTCGGCGATCCATTTCTTGCGCCCGCCATCGAGCACGCGCACATCCTTGTGGCCATAGGTTTTCAGTTGCCAGAACGCCCAGCACGCAAACCAGTTGTTGTTGTCGCCGTAGAGTACGATGGTGGTGTTGTTGTCGATGCCCGACTCACCCAGCAGCTTCTCCAGCGCGGCCTTCGAGATGACGTCGCGGCGCAGCGTGTCGCACAGCTGAGTCTGCCAGTTCCAGCCGAGGGCGCCTTCGATGTGCCCCTGCTCGTAGGCCTTGGTGTCGACATCGACTTCCGCGATGCGCACATTCGGATCTTGTTTGTGCTGGTCGACCCACTCGGTCGTCACCAGCACTTCGGGATTGGCATAGCTTGCCATGGCATTACTCCTTCCAGATGTCGGGACGTCAGGCATGAAAATCACGCCCCTGCGCCGCCGGTTTGACATAGCCCTTGCGGACCACAAAATCGCCGAAATGCTCGCCGCTGTCGCGTTCGCTGGCGTAACGGCGAATGATCGGTTCGAGCTCGGACAGAATTTCAGCTTCACCCAGCGATTCGCGATACAGCTTGTTCATGCGTTCGCCGGCGAATCCTGCGCCGAGGTAGAGGTTGTACTTGCCGAGAGATTTGCCGACGAGCCCGATTTCGGCGATGTACGGCCGCGCGCAGCCGTTCGGGCAGCCGGTCATGCGGATCGTGATCGGAACATCGGTCAGGCCGGCGTCTTCGATCAGGCGTTCCAGCTTGACCAGCAGGTTCGGCAGATAGCGTTCACTTTCCGCCAGTGCGAGACCGCAGGTCGGCAATGCGACGCAGGCCATCGAATACAGCCGCAGCGCGCTGTGGCCGCCGCCGTCGAGTCCGTGTTTTTGTACCAGTGCCTCGATCGCCGGTTTCCGTTCCGGCGTGATGCCTGAGATGATGAGATTCTGATTCGGCGTGAAACGGAATTCGCCCTGATGAACGCCGGCGATTTCACGCAATCCGCTCATCAGCGATGAATCGGGCCGGTCGGCGATCCTGCCGTTCTGGATGAACAGCGTCAGGTGCCAGTTGCCGTCGGCGTCCTCGCCCCAGCCGTAGCGATCGCCGTTGGTGTCGAAATGATAGGGGCGGGCCGTATCCAGTTTCCAGCCGAGATAGCGCTCGATTTCGTCCTTGAACCAGTCGAGCCCGTGATCGTCGATCGTGTACTTGAGGCGCGCATGCTTGCGATTGGAGCGATTGCCGTAATCGCGCTGCACCTTGGCCACCGCCTCCGATACTTCGACCATGCGCTCCGCGGCGCAGTAGCCGATCACGTCGGCCAGCCGCGGATAGCTGCCGGGATCGCCGTGAATCATGCCCATACCGCCACCGATCGCGACGTTGAACCCGGCCACCTGTTCGCCGTCGGCGATCGCGATGAAACCGAGATCGTTGCCGAACACGTCGACGTCGTTGACCGGCGGCACCGCGATCGCGATCTTGAACTTGCGCGGCAGATAGGTCTTGCCGTAGATCGGCTCCCGGTCCTCTTCTTTCGGCGCGCCGCCTGCGACCAGCTCGTCGCCGAGCCAGATTTCGTGATAGGCGCGGGTATGCGGCGTCAGATGCGCTGCCGCGCGCAGGCAATAATCGTAAATCTGCTGGTGCACGCGCGACTGCGGCGGATTCGGGCTGCACATCACATTGCGGTTGACGTCGCCGCAGGCGGCGATGGTCGTCAGCAGTGCGCGGTTGATGCCGGCGATCGTTTCCTTCAGCTCGCGTTTCAGAATGCCGTGAAGCTGCACCGACTGGCGCGTGGTGAGGCGAATCGTGTTGCCGGCATGGCGCTGTGCGATGTCGTTCAGCGCCAGCCATTGTTGCGGCGTGCAGACGCCGCCCGGAAACCGCACTCGCACCATGAACTGGTAGGCCGGCTCCAGCTTCTGCTTCTGGCGCTCGATACGCAGATCACGGTCGTCCTGCAGATAGGAACCGTGGAACTTGATCAGTTGCGCGTCCTTCTCGGAAATGGCGCCGGTGATCGGATCGGCCAGGCCTTCCACCAGCGTGCCGCGCAGGTAGTTGCTGGCTTCCTTGATGTGCTCGACTTCCGAGCGCGTATCGCGGGTCGGCCGGTCCATCAGTAAACGTCCCTCTGATAGCGTTTTTCGCGCTGCAGATTGCGCACGTACTCGGTGGCGGCCTCTGCCGAGCATCCGGCTTCACTCTGTACGATCCCGGTCAGCGTGGCATGTACGTCGCGCGCCATGTGATCCGCATCGCCGCATACATAGAGATGCGCGCCGTCCTGCAGCCAGGCGTAAAGATCACGGCTGCGTTCGAGCATGCGATGCTGCACGTAAGTCTTGCTGCGGCCGTCGCGCGAGAAAGCAACGTCGATACGGTTCAGCACGCTGTTCTTGAGGTAGCGCTGCCATTCCCGCTGATACAGAAAGTCGGTGCGGAAGTGTTGATCGCCGAAGAACAGCCAGTTGTCGCCGGTCGCGCCGACCGCCTCGCGTTCTTCGATGAACGCACGAAACGGTGCGACGCCGGTGCCCGGCCCGATCATTATGACCGGCGCCGCGGTATCAGCCGGCAGCTTGAAATTGCGGTTGTGCTCGACATAAACCGGGACCTGGTCGCCGGCCGCGATCCGTTCCGAGAACTGCATTGACGCGACGCCCTTGCGGCTGCGTCCGTGAGTCGCATAACGCACCGCCGCGACGGTGAGATGCGCCATGTCGGGATTCACCTTGCCGCTGGACGCGATCGAATACAGGCGCGGCTGCAGCCGCCGCAGTGTCTGCACGAATTCGGCGCCGGAAATTCCGCTTGCCGGGAAGCGGATGATGACATCGATGACTTCGCGCCCATCCATGAAGCTGCGCAGAGCGCTTTCGTTTTCCGGCAGCAGAAGCTTGTCGAGTTCGCCGGCGTCCGCCAGTGCCGCGTACTTCGTCAGGAACGGCCGCGACAGCGTGGTGATTTCGTATTCGCGGCTCAGTGCCTGTTCGAGCGTCGCCGTGCCGTCCTTCAGCGCCACCGTTTCACCCGGATCGAGATCAAGCGCGGCGATCAGTTCCGCCACCAGTTCGGGATCGTTTTGCGGCACCACGCCCAGCGAATCGCCCGGTTCGTAGTGAATCCCCGAGCCTTCGAGCGACAGTTCGATGTGGCGCACTTCCTTCGCCGAACCGCGTCCCGACAGCTTGATGTTCTCGATCAGTGTCGCCGCGAACGGTTTGCTGCGCGACCAGGTCGCTGCCTTCTGCAGCGTGGTCGCCGCCGGAGCCAGGCGAACTTCGGTTGCTGCTACCGGCGCCTGTGTTTCCGTCGCCAGCCGCACGACATCCGCCACCCAGGCCTCGGCATCCGTTTCGAAATCAACGTCGCAGTCGACGCGCGGACGCAGCGGTTGCGCACCGAGCGCGGCGAGCTTTTCGTCGAAGTCCCTGCCGCATTTGCAGAACTGTGCGTAGCTGGAATCGCCCAGTGCCAGTACCGCATAGCGTGTGTCTTCCAGCCGCGGCGCGCTGCCGCCATGGATGAATTCGTGCAGCTCCAGTGCTTCGTCGGGCGGTTCGCCTTCGCCCTGTGTGCTGACCGCGATCAGCAGCAGCTTTTCGTTCTTCAGCCGTGCCGGCTTGTAGTCGCCCATCGCATAAAGATCGACCTTGAACCCGGCGGCGACAGCTTTGCTTTTCGCCGCCTCGGCGACCGCTGCGGCATGCCCGGTCTGCGAGCCGTACAGTATCGTGATGCGTGACGGTTCGGCGGCCGCGGCGACGGGCATGGCAGGGGTCGTTTCGGCGTTGCGCACGGCGGCGCTCACGCCGGCGAGGTAACCCTTGACCCACGTCAGTTGTTCAGCCGAAATGCCGTCGACCAGCTGCAGCAGCAATTCTGTCTGCTGCTGGGTAAGCGGCACCATCTGCTCACGCATCAT
Organism: Betaproteobacteria bacterium; assembly: GCA_040255885.1. Lineage (GTDB taxonomy): Bacteria > Pseudomonadota > Gammaproteobacteria > Burkholderiales > JBDZVW01 > JBDZVW01. The sequence continues at coordinate 1,863 of JBDZVW010000174.1, read as the reverse complement.
TTACGCATTTCCTCTTGTCACGCGATTTGCCAAATCTGCTCCGACGCCGCGTCACGGACGCCGGGTGGTTCATTGGCTCCGTCCTGCGGCGAAATCAGCTTGTAATGCAGATTCACGACATCACCGACGATCAGCAGGGCAGGGGCCACCGGCTGCCGGCGCTTGACGGTTTCGGGCAGGTCGGCGAGCGTACCGACCAGCACCTGCCGGTCAGGCCGCGTGCCATTGGCGATGAGCGCAGCGGCGGTAAACTTGGGCCAGCCGCGCAGCCGCAGCGCGTGACTGATCGACGCGAGATGGTTCAATCCCATGTAAACGACCAGTGTCTGTCCGGCAGTTGAATACGCCGGCCAGCGAATGTCGGTATCACCCGTGTTTCTGTGCCCGTTGATGAAGACGCACGAATGCGCGTAATCACGATGGGTCAGCGGGATCGCGGCATCGACCGCACAGCCGCTCGCCGCCGTGATGCCGGGAACGACTTCGAACGGAATCCCGGCATCTGCCAACGCTTCCATTTCTTCCCCGCAGCGTCCGAAGATCAGCGGATCACCGCCCTTGAGCCGGATCACCCGCTTGCCTTGCGACGCCAGCGTAACCATCAGCGCGTTGATGTCGGCCTGCGCCATTTTGTGTTTGCCACAGCGTTTGCCAACTGGAATGCGCTCCGCTTCGGGGCGCACCAGTTCCAGGACGTCACCACTGACCAGATCATCGTGCAGCACGACGTCGGCACGCTGCAGCAGGCGCAGCGCCTTCAGCGTCAGCAGCTCGGCGTCACCGGGGCCGGCACCGACCAGATGGACCATGCCGCGCGATTGAGGCGCCGCCGACGAATGGAGCGCTGCCTCGATCATGCGGCGAAAGTCGTCGGCGCTTTCACCGGAGCCGCTATTGGCAACGGCGTTGCCCAGCACCCGCTCCCAGAAACGGCGGCGTGCAAGTGGAGATGCGATGCGTGTTTTGACCCGAACACGGAAACTGCCGGCAACGTCGGCGAGGACGCCGAGACTGCGTGGAAGCTGGGCCTCGATCCAGGATTTGATTTCGCGCGCAATCACCGGAGCAGCGCCGCGGCTCGAAACGGCCACGACGATGGGATCGCGCTGCACGATTGCCGGCGTGATGAAATCGCACAGGGAGGGATCATCGACCACGTTCACCGGTACCCGCAGCGCGCGTGCCGTTTCGGATACCTTGCGGTTGACTGTCGAATCTCCGGTAGCGGCGATCGCCAGCGCGCAATTCGCCAGCATGTCGGATTCGAACGCACGGCCGGCATGCACAACGCGGCCATCGTGCAACAATTCTGCAAGCTCATCATGAAGCTGCGGTGCCACGACGCTGACGCAGGCACCGAACGCGAGCAGCTGCCGCGTCTTGCGCAACGCCACTGCGCCGCCGCCGACCACCAGGCAGCGGGCGTCCTGCAGGTTGATAAAAATGGGGAACCAGTTCATCGTTGCGATCCCGGATGCAATCGCCCGCGCGCCCGTTGCGGGCCTGTCGTGGCACTGTGTTGCATTCTGTCACTGCTTCGGAATTCCAATGGAAAACAAGAATAAAGCGACCGCTATAGATTGTAAAATAATAATAAAAGCTATCTTTATTCTTTTAATGAATAAAATGCAAAAGCGGAACCCCATTTGACCTGCCGTTCTGAACAAAAAAGGAAACCGAAGTTTTCTTTTTGGAGAAAAGAAGGGCAACTATTCGCTCCTCTTCGGATAAGGAGGAGCGCAGCGGGAGGGAGCGTTCGGTTCAACGGAACGGTAGTCGATTTTTCAGGCACCGCCCACCGCCCCCGGCCGCCTTCGCGGGCTCCCCGCCTTGTATGGTTAGAGAGAGCTTCTTGTTGGATAC
>JBDZVW010000173.1:0-6072 GCA_040255885.1 Betaproteobacteria bacterium | reverse complement strand
CTCGGCGATCGGTGCGTCGATCATCGGGCGCATTCCGATCGGGCTGGCGTCGCTTGCAATCCTGCTGTTCGTGCAGGAACGAGCCGGTTCGTTCGCGCTTGGCGGCAGCACCACGGCATCGTATGTGCTGGGACTGGCCGGCATCTCGCCGCTCATCGGCCGCCTTATCGATCGTCTTGGTCCACGGCCGGTACTGCTTGCCAGCGCGGCGCTTTATCCGGTTGCGCTGATCGCGCTGGTGGTTCTGGTGTCCATCGGCGCGGGAACGTACTGGATCATCGGCTGCGCACTGCTGGCCGGTGCCACGCTGCCGCCGATCACGGCGGCGATTCGCACCCTTTATCCGCGGCTCGTGGGTGATGCGGGATTGCTGCAGACCGCCTACTCGATCGATTCGATCGTGATCGAACTGATCTTCATCATCGGGCCGGCATTCGCGGCGATGTTCGTCGCGCTTGGTCATGCCGAGGGCGGGGTGCTGCTGGCGGCGTTTTGCGGCACGGCCGGTGCCACCGTATTTCTGCGCACTTCCGCCGTACGCACCTGGGTGATTCAGCGGCCGGCGCAACACAGCCTGATCGGTCCGCTGCGCTCGACGAAGCTGTTCGCCATCCTCGCCGCCACCACCTGCTACTCCGTCGGCTTCGGATTGTTCGAGGTCGGCGTGACCGGCTTCGCGGCACGGCAGGGCGTTCCGGCAGCGGCCGGCGTGATACTCGGGCTGTCCAGCGTCGGCAGCGCGTCCGGCGCGCTGATCTACGGCAGCCGTGACTGGCCGCTGTCATTGCCGCGGCAGTTCCTGATTGCGGTGGTGGCGATGGCGCTGTGTTTTACGCTGCTGCTGCCGGTGACGAATGTCGTGCTGTTCGCGCTGGTGTCGGTGATCGCGGGCGCGCCGATCGCGACGGTGCTGTCGGTTCAGTCGCTGCTGGTGTCACGCTTCGCACCCCGCGCGATGCTGGCGGAGAGCTTCACCTGGACTGCCACGTTTCTGTTGGGCGGAATTGCCGCAGGCTATGCGGCGGGCGGTGTGATGATCGATGCCTGGGCGCCGGCGGCGGCACTGGCTGCCGCGGTGGTGATGGCGCTGTGCGCTGGCAGCATCGTGTGGTTTGCGCTGGCGCGGTACGCGGATCGCGTTGCGGTGGATTGAGCTGATATTTCCCGGTGCAGCCGTGCGACGGAGCAAAGCGGAAAGGTAGTCGGTATTTTCGGCGCCGCGACCACCCCGTCCGCTGCGCGTGCGACCGTGACAGGCGGAGCAGGAGCCCGCGGAGCGGGTGCGACCCTGGAGCGGGATGCGGGCGCCTCGGACCCGGTCGCTGCACCTCTACGCTGGCCGATCCCCTTCGGGGCCCCTCGGCCGACGCTCCGAGGCGCTACCCCTCCTCATCCGAGGAGGGGAGAATTCGTATGTCATCCCTACGCCACACATTTGCACACGGAGGCATGATCAAGGCGCAGGAACGCCGGCACATGCGTACGTCAGGGTTTTTCCCCTCCTGTTTTTAAGGAGGGGTGGACGCGAAGCGGACGGGGTGGTCGACGGCGTATGTAAAAACGCAGCTGTTCTGATTCCTCGCGCTTTTTTTCAAGGCACAGTCCAGACTCTGCTCCTCACCCCTGCACCCACGGCAACCCCGCAACGCGCCAGCCGCCCACACTGTTGCGGTGCTGGTTGTCGTCCTTGTCGCCTTCAAAACCTTCCAGCACGTTGAACGCGGATTGATAGCCGGCCTGGGTCGCAAGCTGGGCGGCGCTGTGCGAGCGTCCGCCGCTGCGGCAGATGAACAGCACCGGCTCGTCCTTGCCGACGCGCTGCTCCAGTTCCTGTACGAACTGCGGATTCGGCTGGTTTCCGGGATAGCTCAGAATCTCGATCATCACGGCGCCCGGAATGCGCCCGACGTAATCCCACTCCGCCCGGGTGCGCACGTCGACCAGCTTGGTGCCTGGCGCCGATTTCCAGAACTCATAGGCTTCCTGCGGCGTCAGCGCGCCACGATAAGGCAGCCGCATCTGCTGCGCCCGTGTCTCGGCACTCTTCAGAATCGCATCGATGTTCGACATGTATTTCCATCCGGTCCAAAGAAAAGGGGTTATTCTACATCGCGGTGTGAGCGGCGGAGCAGAGCCCGGCCGAAGGCCGGGTGCGACCCGCGAACACCGCAAGGCCGCCGACACTCCAGCATCTGCACTCGGAAAACGCAATCAGAGGCGGCCGCAGTCTGAGCGGCGGAGCAGGTGCCCGGCGAAGCCGGGTGCGACCCTCGAAGACTGCAAGGCCGCCGACATTCCAGCATCTGCACCCGGAAAACGCAATCAGAGGCGGCCGCAGGCTGAGAGGCGGAGCAGGTGCCCGGCAAAGCCGGGTGCGACCCTCGAAGACTGCAAGGCCGCCGACATTCCAGCATCTGCACCCGGAAAACGCAATCAGAGGCGGCCACAGTCTGAGCGGCGGAGCAGGTGCCCGGCAAAGCCGGGCGCGACCGCGAAGACTGCCCAGGTGCCCACCATGTCTCCGAACAGCACACCCATAGAAAAGATGCAACCATCACGCACCAACATAGTGCACACTATTGTTTTATGCACTATGATGACGCATCAATCAAAAGGGAATGACGCATAACCCTTTAAATAATAGATACTTGCGCTTTCATGATCGTGGCACGCTTCGTGCACCTTAATGCTGCGTCATTCACCACCGAATTCTTAACAGGAGAACGTAATGCCCGTGGCCGACGTGATGAAGTTAATCAAGGATAACGAGGTCAAGTTCGTCGATCTGCGCTTTACCGATACCCGCGGCAAGGAGCAGCACGTATCGGTGCCGGTGCGTGCGTTCGAGGAAGACAAGTTCACCGACGGCCATGCGTTCGACGGCTCTTCGATCGCGGGATGGAAAGGCATTCAGGCATCGGACATGCTGCTGATACCGGACCCGGAATCCGCGCGCATGGATCCGTTCACCGACGAGCAGACGCTGCTGCTGACCTGCGACGTGGTCGAGCCGGCCGACGGCAAGGGCTATGACCGCGATCCGCGTTCGATCGGCAAGCGCGCCGAGGCCTATCTGAAATCGACCGGCATCGCCGACGTCGCGTACTTCGGTCCGGAGCCCGAGTTCTTCATATTCGATTCGGTGACCTGGAACGTCGACATGTCGGGCAGCTTCGTCAAGATCGCGTCCGAAGAGGCGCCGTGGTCGTCCGGCGTGGCGCTGGAAGGCGGCAACATGGGCCACCGGCCGGCCGTGAAGGGCGGCTACTTCCCGGTGCCGCCGGTCGATTCGCTGCAGGACGTGCGTTCGGCGATGGTGCTGGCGCTCGAGGAAATGGGCGTCGAATGCGAAGTGCACCATCACGAAGTCGCCGCCGCCGGGCAGAACGAGATCGGCACCAAGTTCAACTCGCTGGTCAAGCGCGCGGACTGGACGATGATCATGAAGTACGTGATTCACAACGTCGCGCACAATTACGGCAAGACCGCGACCTTCATGCCCAAGCCCGTCGTCGGCGACAACGGCTCCGGCATGCACGTGCACCAGTCGCTCGGCAAGGGCGGCCAGAGCCTGTTTGCCGGCAACGGCTACGCCGGGCTGTCCGAGCTGGCGCTGTACTACATCGGCGGCATCATCAAGCACGCGCGTGCGCTCAACGCGATCACCAATCCGGGCACCAATTCGTACAAGCGGCTGGTGCCGGGGTTCGAGGCGCCGATCAACCTCGCCTACTCGGCGCGCAACCGCTCGGCCGCGGTGCGCATCCCGCACGTGGTGAACCCCAAGGGCCGGCGCATCGAAGTGCGCTTCCCGGATCCGATGTGCAACCCGTATCTCGCGTTCACCGCGATGCTGATGGCGGGGCTGGACGGCATCCAGAACAAGATTCATCCCGGCGATCCGGTCGACAAGAATCTCTACGATCTGCCGCCGGAAGAAGCGCAGAAGGTGCCGAAGGTGTGCGCGTCGCTGGAAATGGCGCTCGAGCATCTCGACAACGACCGCGAGTTTCTGACGCGCGGCGGTGTGTTCTCGAACGACATGATCGACGCCTACATCGATCTCAAGATGGAGGAAGTGCAGGCGTTCCGGATGACCACGCATCCGCTGGAGTTTCAGCTTTATTACAGTCTGTAATGATGAGGCCGTGCCGGCGGCCATGTGTCACAGGCAGCCGGCACGGCCATCGAACGCGGCCGGAGAAGCGGACGAATTGAAGTTTCAGTGTGACTGACATAGACTGGAAATCCGGCCGGCGGACCGCGGGTGCGGCATGCCGGTGACCGAAAGCTCATGTCGGATTTTCAATGAAACTGCTTCTGCTGATCGCGTTGATGTTGGGGTGGATGCTGCCGGCCAGTGCCGAGATCTACAAATGCGTGGACAGCACGGGCGCGGTGACCTACACCAACAAGTTCCAGAAAGGCTGCAAATCGCTTCACGTCGAGCCCAACATCATCTACGGCGGATCCTCGGAAACTCATGCCCAGCCCCAATCTTCGTCACCGAAGAACTTCCCGAAGGTTGACAGCGCGACCCAGAAAAGCCGGGACGAGGGGCGCCGCCAGATACTCGAAAAGGAACTGGCGAACGAGGAAACGCTGCTCGACAACGCCAAGGAGGCACTGGCGACGCAGAAATCCGTGCGCTACGGCAATGAGCGCAATTATCAGCGCATGCTGGACCGTCTGGCACCGTACGAGCACCAGGTCAAGCTGCACGAAGACAACATCGCCAGCATCAAGCAGGAGCTCGACAACCTCAAGTAGCCGGGCGGCAACGGGCGCCGCTGCCGGCCGCGGCCGTTCCCGTTCCGATCACCCGTTCCGGCCCGCGCGATGGCGTGCATGGCGGCGATGAAACCGGCCGCCTTCTTCGGCTTCGACGAGCTGGCCACCGCGATCGTGCTGGTGGACGCCGAGCTGGCGATCCGCTACCTCAATCCCGCCGCCGAAAATCTGTTCGAATTGTCCGGCCACAGCGCGGTGGGCGCCGGCCTGCGACAGATTTTCCGGCCTAGTGCCGCGCTCGACGCGGCGATCGAGTATGCCCGCAGCGACCATGGCAGCTACATCGAGCACGACCTCGAGTTCGGCGCGCTGCAGCGGCCGGAATTGCGGCTGTCGTGCACCGTGACACCGCTCGAAGTCGATGGTCATGGCGCGCGCGAAGGGCTGTTGCTGGAATTCCGCCCACTCGACCAGCAGCTCAGGATCGCGGAAGAAGAACGCATGCTGGGACAGAACGAGGCCAGCAGCGAGCTGCTGCGCAATCTTGCGCATGAAGTGAAGAATCCGCTGGGCGGCATCCGCGGCGCGGCGCAGTTGCTGGAACGCGAACTCGACGCACCGGCGCTGCGCGAATATACGCAAGTCATCATCCACGAAGCCGACCGGCTGCAGTCGCTGATGGACCGTCTGCTGATGCCGCACCGCCTGCCGCAGCCGGCACCGCTCAACATTCACGAGGCGCTGGAGCGCGTGCGCAGCCTGATACAGGCGGAATACCCCGGCATCAACGTCGAGCGCGATTATGACGCGAGCCTGCCGCCGCTCACCGGCGACCGGGAACAGATCATCCAGGCCCTGCTCAACATCGCGCGCAACGCAGCGCAGGCGCTGGCCGGCAGCGGCGAAATCCGCCTGCGCACGCGCATCGCACGCCAGGTGACACTGGCGCGCCGCCGTTATCGCCACGCGATCCGGACCGACATCATCGACGACGGACCGGGCATCGCGCCGGCGCTGCGGGATCGCATATTTTTCCCGCTGGTGTCCGGGCGCGAGGGCGGCAACGGACTCGGCCTGATGCTGGCGCAGAACTTCGTCGCCCGCCACGGCGGCACGATCTCGTTCCAGAGCGTGCCGGGGGATACGTGTTTTACGGTGCTGCTGCCGATTGAGGACAAGGATGAAGGATGAGGGCGGAAGGATGAAACAAGCGGACGTCAATAGAAACGCGGCGGTGGTAAGGCAGTCCATTTTTCCGTGCGCCGCTGACCACCCCGTCGCTTCGCGCCACCCCTCCTTAAAAACAGGAGGGGAAAAACCCCTGCCGTACGCATGCGCCGC
>JBDZVW010000172.1:0-6076 GCA_040255885.1 Betaproteobacteria bacterium | reverse complement strand
AGCGCCTCGACCAGCGGCACGCCGGCGGCGAACATCGTCGACAGCGTGCGCGTCCAGCGCGCGATCGCGGATTTGCGCACCAGTTGCCCGAACACCGGCACCCGCAGCACCACGCGGTCCATGAATATCTGCATTCTCTGCGAGCGTTTCCAGGTATAGAAGAAGCCCCAGATGCCGAGCCCCAGCCCGCCGAAAATCACGTACCAGTACTTGACGAAGAAATCCGAGATCGCGATCACCAGCAGCGTCAGCGCCGGCAGATCGGCGCCGAAGCTGGTGAACACCTGCTTGAACGCCGGCACCACGAACAGCATGATGATCGCGGTGATGATGAACGCGACGACGACGATCGAGATCGGGTAGAACAGCGCCGACTTGATCTTGCTCTTGATCGCCAGCATTTTTTCCTTGTAGGTGGCGAGCCGGTCGAGCACGGTGTCGAGAATGCCGGCCGCTTCGCCGGCGCCGACGAGGTTGCAGAACAGCTGGTCGAATTGCAGCGGATGCTTGGTGAACGCCTGTTTCAGGCTGGTGCCGGTCTCGACGTCGGTGCGGATCGCCAGCAGCAGCCGCTGCACGGCCGGATTCGCATGCCCCTTGCCGACGATGTCGAACGCCTGCAGCAGCGGCACGCCGGCCTTCATCATTGTCGCCAGCTGGCGCGTGAACAGGGAAATGTCCTTTTCGCCGACCTTGCCGCCGCGGCGGATGCGCTGCTTCTTGAGCGTGACGACCTTGATGCCCTGGCGGCGCAGCGTCGCGTTGACCTGCGCCTCGCCGCTCGCGCGCAGTTCGCCGCGCAGCGTCTTGCCGGCGCGGTCCTGCCCGACCCAGGCGTAGATGAATTCCTTGACGTCCTGCTTGCGCAGTGCGGCGGTTGCCATTGCGCGTTTCTCCCCCCGTTTTGCCCTGCTTAACCAATGAGTTATCGTGAAGCGGCGTCAATGATGCACGTGCCACCCTGATTTGTAAAGGTAACGGGTCATTTCCCGCCGCCGTCGGTCGGGCCGGGCGTGCCGTCCGTCGGAGGGTGGATGCGCACTGCCTTGACCACCCGGTCCTGCGTATGGACGATTTCGAGCGGGTAGCCGGCGATCTTGACGCTGGTGTTGGGTTCCGGGATGTCCTGAAAGTGTTCCAGAATCAGGCCGTTCAGCGTTTTGGGCCCGTCGAGCGGGAAATCCAGCGCCAGCTTGCGGTTCAGCTCGCGCAGCAGGCTGGAGCCTTCGACGAGATAGCTGCCATCGGCTTCCTGCAGGATGCCGCCGGTGTGCAGCGGCGACTGGGTGGTGAATTCGCCGACCACTTCTTCGAGAATGTCCTCCAGCGAGATCAGCCCCATCAGCTCGCCATACTCGTCGACCACCATCGCCAGCCGGTCCTTGTGCTCCTGAAAATGCTGAAGCTGCGAGAACAGCGGTGTGCTGGCGGGCACGAAATACGGCTCGCGGATGATTTCCTGCAGGTTTTCCTTCGTGATTTCTTCGGCCTGGCTCAGGTTGAGGAAGTTGCGCACGTGGATCACGCCGACGATTTCGTCGAGTTGTCCGCGAAACACCGGCAGCCAGCGGTGGTAGGCGGTCGCGATCTGCTCGCGCAACTGGCTGATCGGCGCGTCGAGATCGATGGCTTCGATCTGGTTGCGCGGCGTCATCGCGTCCTCGACCGTGATCGCCTCCAGCCCGAGCAGGTTGAGCAGCACGCTCTGGTGCTTCTTCGGAATGAAATTGCCGGCTTCCAGCACCAGCGTGCGCAACTCCTCCATGCTCAGTTTCTGCTCGGCCGATGCGGTCGGCCGCAGCCGCAGCATCCACAGCAGCCCCTGCACGAATACGTTGATGAATCCGACCACCGGGCGCGAGATGCGCATCAGCGGCACCAGCACGAAGCTCGATGGCAGTGCAATGCGTTCCGGATAGGTCGCGCCGATGACCTTCGGCGTGATTTCGCTGAACACCAGAATGACGAAAGTGGCGACGCCCATCGCGACGAACAGCGCGACGCTGCTGTCGCCGAGGCTGCGGCGCGCGATTTCGCCCACCAGCAGCGCGATCGCGGCGTTGATCAGATTGTTGCCGAACAGCACCATGCCCAGCAGGCGGTCGGTCTGTGCCAGCAGCTGCGTGGTGGGCCGCGCGCCGCGCTTGCCGGTCTGTGCCAGATATTTCAGCCGATAGCGGTTGAGCGCCATCATGCTGGTTTCCGAAATCGAGAAGAATGCCGAGACGAACAGCAGGATGATTGAAATGATGATCAGCGTGGATAACGGAATGACGTCCACAGGCGATGCCCAAATGACGGGAAGCGGTTACTAGTAGCAGCGCCGCGATCCCGTTGTCAAGTTGCGCCTGACCGCAGTGCAGCATGGCGGCCGCACCGGCCGGCGCCGCCGGAACGGCGCCTCAGACGCGGCCGAGCATCACTTCCAGCACGAAGGTGCTGCCGATATAGGCCAGCAGCAGCACAAAAAAGCCGGTGAGCGTCCAGCGCACCGCGATGCGCCCGCGCCAGCCATAGAATTGACGGCCGCCGAGCAGTGCCGCGAAAATGATCCACGACAGTACGCCGAACAGATTCTTGTGATTGAACCGCAGCGGCTCGCCGAACAGCTCTTCCGAAAACAGGATGCCGCTCACCAGCGTCAGCGTCAGCAGCACGAAGCCGACGGTGATCACGCGGAACGACAGCCGTTCCATCGTCAGCAGCGGCGGCAGGCGGCGGAAGATCGCCGGCATGTTGCCGCCGTGCAGCCGTTTTTCGAGCAGCGTCATCAGCAGCATGTGCAATGATGCGATGGTGAACAGGCTGTAGGCGAGCATCGAGATCATCAGGTGCAGCTTGAACGCGGCGAGTTCGGTATGGGGCACCGGGCCGAGGGGCGGCAGCACGATCGGCAGCACGCAGCACACCGCGGCCACCGGCATCATCAGCATCTGCAGCCCTTCCAGGTTGTAGAAGAAATTGGCGAGCCAGTAGATCAGCACGGTGAGCCAGATGATCAGCGACAGCGAATTGCCGACGCCGAGATACAGATGCGGCCCCTGGAACATCGACTGGTAGAGCAGCACGGTCTGCAGCGCCAGCGGCAGCAGCACCGCATGGTGCTCGAGCGCGCCGATCTTTTCGGGGGCGCCCGGAACCGGCATGCTGCCCCAGCGCGTGCGCCAGAAGTAAAGGCCCAGCGCCGCATAAAGGAGCGCGTTGATCAGATAAGGTACAATTCCAGACATATCAGGATATTAATTTGAGGGACCATGTTTGACAATCTGACAGCGCGGCTGTCGCGGGTGATGAAAACGCTGCGCGGCGAGGCGCGGCTCACCGAGGCGAATATCCAGGATGCCCTGCGCGAGGTGCGCGTGGCACTGCTGGAAGCGGACGTTGCGCTGCCGGCAGTCAGGGATTTCATCGCGCACGTGCGCGAAAAGGCGCTCGGCCAGGAAGTAATGGGCAGCCTGACGCCGGGCCAGGCGCTGGTCGGTGTCGTGCATCGCGAACTCGTCAGCCTGATGGGCGAAAGCAGCGCCGGCCTCGATCTGGCCGTGCAGCCGCCGGCGGTGGTGCTGATGGCGGGGCTGCAGGGCTCCGGCAAGACCACCACCAGCGGCAAGCTCGCCAAATGGCTGCGGGAACAGCAGCGCAAGAAGGTTCTGCTGGTCAGCTGCGACGTCTACCGGCCGGCGGCGATCGAGCAGTTGAAGACGCTGGCGGCGCAGGTCGAAACCGATTTCTATCCGTCGGCCGTCGGTGAACAGCCGGTGGCGATCGCGGCCGCCGCGCTGGACCATGCGCGCAAGCATTATCAAGACGTGCTGATCGTCGACACCGCCGGCCGGCTCGGCATCGACGAGGCGATGATGCAGGAGATCCGCGCATTGCACGCGGCGCTGAATCCGATCGAAACGCTGTTCGTGGTCGACGCGATGCAGGGCCAGGACGCGGTCAACACCGCCAAGGCGTTTTCCGATGCGCTGCCGCTCACCGGCGTGGTGCTCACCAAGCTCGACGGCGACGCGCGCGGCGGTGCGGCGCTTTCGGTGCGCCACGTCACCGGCAGGCCGATCAAGTTTGCGGGCGTCGGCGAGAAGCTGAGCGGGCTTGATCCGTTTTACCCCGAACGCATGGCTTCGCGCATCCTCGGCATGGGCGACGTGCTGTCGCTGATCGAAGAGGTGCAGCGCGGCGTAGACCGCGACGAGGCCGAGCAGCTGGCGAAAAAGGTCAAGTCCGGCAAGGGCTTCGATCTCGAGGATTTCAAGAGTCAGATCGCGCAAATGAAAAAAATGGGCGGCGTGGCGGCCCTGATGGACAAACTGCCGGGCCAGCTGGCGCAGGCTGCGGGCGGTGCGCAGATGGATGACAAGAATCTCAAGTGCATTGAAGGTATCATCAATTCGATGACGCCGCAGGAACGTGCCAGACCGGAACTCATCAAGGCCTCCCGCAAACGCCGCGTTGCCGCCGGGGCCGGTGTCAGCGTGCAGGAAGTGAACCGCCTGCTCAATCAGTTCGAGCAAAGCCGCAAGATGATGAAAATGATGGCGAAAGGCGGAATGAAGAAGATGATGCGCTCGATGAGAGGCATGTTTCCGGGAATGCGCTGAGCGTCGTCGATTCCGTTTGCTTTCCGCTTGAAAAATGGCGTAAAATCACGCCCTTTCTGTTCAGCATCAGCGAAAGAATCCATGGTTGTCATTCGACTTTCACGCGGCGGCGCCAAGAAGCGGCCTTTTTTCAACATGGTGGTCGCGGAATCGCGCCGTGCGCGCGACGGCCGCTTCATCGAGCGCATCGGCTTCTACGATCCGTGTGCCCCGGAAGGGACGGAATCGCTGCGTGTCGAAAGGGAGCGCCTTGCCTACTGGCAAAGCAAGGGTGCGCAGTTGTCCGACACGGTCGCACGGCTGGTCAGACAGTCCGGCGCCGCAAAGGCTGCCTGACAGGCTCGTGATAATGGGGCGCGTGGTGGCGCCCTTTGGCGTTCGAGGCCGGCTCAGAATACAGCCGTACACGGCGCAGGCCGGTAATCTCGGGCACTACGCCACGTGGTGGATGGGCCGCGACGGCGAGTGGCGGCCCCAGGCGGTGATCCGGGCGGAAGTGCACGGCAAGGGATTGATCGCGGAACTGGCCGGCTGCAATGATCGCGACACGGCGGCCGGTTTTTCGGGATTGAACGTGGCGGTGCCGCGGGCGGCGCTGCCGCAAACCGCGGAAAACGAATTTTACTGGGCCGATCTGATCGGTCTGGATGTGGTCAACGGTGAAGGTCTGGCTCTGGGACGGGTGACCGACATACTGCGTACCGGGGCCAACGATGTGCTGGTGACGAACGGAGAACGGGAACGCATGATTCCGTTCATTGACGGCGTCATCCGTGCCGTGGATCCGGATGCCGGGGTGATTCGTGTCGACTGGGGCGCGGACTACTAGACGGATTCCGATGCTGCAGTTTGACGTCATTACGCTGTTTCCGCGCATGTTCGATGCGGTCACCGAACAGGGCGTGACGGGGCGGGCGCGGGAGCGCGGACTGTATTCGCTGGTGGCATGGAATCCGCGTGATTTTGTGAGCAACAGCTATCGCGCGGTGGACGACCGGCCCTACGGCGGCGGCCCCGGCATGGTGATGATGGCGGAGCCGCTCGACCGCGCGATCACCGCCGCGCGGCAGCGGCAGATGAGCGCCGGCGTGCGGCAGCCGCGAGTGATTCATCTGTCGCCGCAGGGCAGGGCGCTCGATCACCGGGTGGTGACGGAACTGGCGGCGGCCGATGGACTGGTGCTGCTGGCCGGGCGCTACGAAGGTGTGGACGAGCGGCTGATTCGGCGCCAGGCGGGCGATGAAATTTCGCTCGGCGATTACGTGCTGTCGGGCGGCGAACTGGCGGCGATGGTGCTGATGGATTGCATCGTGCGCCAGTTGCCGGGGGCGTTGAACGACGCCGACTCGGCGAACCAGGATTCGTTCGTGGACGGACTGCTGGATTGTCCGCATTACACGCGGCCTGAAGTTTATGAAGGGGCAGCGGTGCCGGCGGTGCTGTTGTCGGGCAACCATGCGCAGATCAGCCGC
>JBDZVW010000555.1:0-1616 GCA_040255885.1 Betaproteobacteria bacterium | reverse complement strand
AGCATGCCGGGTCCGGGATGCGGTTCGCGAATGCCGAGGCGCTTCATCTTGCGGTAGAGTGTGTTGCGGCTGACCTCCAGCCGGCGCGCGACGTTCGAAATATTCCAGTGGAACCGGTCGAGCTCGCGGATCAGTGCATCGCGTTCGGCGTTTTCGAGCGAATTGAGCGCCGCCGGCGATTGCGCCTGCGCCGGCCGCGACGCGGACGACAGGGTAAGACCCTGCGTCAGCCAGTCCGGCACGTCGTCGAGCGTCAGCGTGCTGCCTTCGCGCAGCGCCAGCATCGTGCGCAGCGTGTGGCGCAACTGGCGGATGTTGCCGGGCCAGTTGTAGCGGTCGAACGCTTCGAGCACCGCATCGTCGATCTCGACCGGCGCATCATCGCGATTTTCCTCGGCGAGAATGAGTGCGACCAGTTGACGCCGGTCGGTGCGCTCGCGCAGCGGCGGCAGATCGAGCGTCAGTCCGGCGAGCCGGAAATAGAGATCCTCGCGGAACTCGCCGCGGGCGATTTTTTCCTGCAGGTTGCAGTGCGTTGCGCTGACTACCCGCACGTTGACCTTGATCGATTGTTCGCTGCCGAGCGGCACCACTTCGCGCTCTTCCAGCACGCGCAGCAGCCGCGCCTGCAGATGAACCGGCATGTCGCCGATCTCGTCGAGAAACAGCGTGCCGCCGTCGGCCTGGAAAATCTTGCCGCGGCGCCCTTCGCGGTTGGCCCCGGTAAACGCGCCGGAGCGATAGCCGAACAGTTCCGCCTCGATCAGCGTTTCCGGGATAGACGCGCAATTGATCGCGACGAACGGCCGGTGCGCGCGGCTGCTCGATGCGTGCAGCGCCTTCGCGAATACCTCCTTGCCGGTGCCAGTCTCGCCGCAGATCAGGATCGGCACTTCGCGGTTGACGATGCGCCGCGCCCAGTGCACGTTGCGCGCCATGGCCGGATCGCCGAGCTCGATCTGGTCGAGCGCGGTCGCGGTGGCCGATGGTGTGCGCTCGCGCGCGCCGCTCGATGTGCGTGCCGTCGCGCCGGCGTGGGAACGTTCCGGCTGCTGCACGACCGCAAAAAAGCGGCTGCCGCGGCGTGCATCGAATACCGGCACCGGGTTGAACCAGTGGCGGCTGCACTGTGCCAGCAGCGCCGCGAGCGACGTATTGAACAGGCTGCGGATGTTGCGGTTCTGCAGATCGGCAGGCGACGCATGGTCGAGATGAAACAGCGCGCCGCGGTTGGCGGCGACTACGTCGCCTTCGGCAGTCAGCGCCACCGCACCTTCGGACAGCGTACCGACGAATTCCGGACGGCTGTGAAAACGCAAAATGTAATAGCCGCTGAACGCATTGAGGAACACGCCGTTCTCGATGGTGTGCGCCGACATGTTGACCAGCGCCAGCGTATGCTGTTGCGCGCGGTGCGATTCCCCGGACGCGTCGAGCACCGCGATCGGCTTGCCCTGATGGTCGAAGATCGGCGCGGCGGAACAGGTGAGGCAGGTGTTGCGCGCGAGAAAATGTTCGTGATGATGGATGTTGATCGGGCGCTGTTCCAGCAGGCAGGTGCCCATGCCGTTGGTGCCCTGATATTTTTCGGACCAGATCGCGCCCCGCATCAGGCC
>JBDZVW010000554.1:0-1620 GCA_040255885.1 Betaproteobacteria bacterium | reverse complement strand
TGGTTTCCGTCACTCCGGCGGAAATGGATTCACTGAAGGCGCGTGTGGCGCCGCCCCAGGCGTACGCGCATTCCAACGTGCCCTACAGCATGGCGCTGAGCGATTTGCATGTGAAAGTGGAAAAGCATGCGAATGGCCGGCCATACCTGCGCATTACTTCGGCCCATCCGTACAACGAACCCTATCTCGACGTTCTGCTCCAGCTTAACTGGGATGGCGGCGAGCTCACGCGCGAATATACGGCGCTGGTCAATCCGGCCGGCTACCATATGCCCCCGGCAGTAGCGGCGGGTGCGCCGCGCAGCAGTGCGCCGGCGGCGACGGCCGCCGCGCCTGCGCCGCAACCGCGATCGGCGCCGCGGCTGCGGCCGGCACCGGCAGTGGCACCGACATCGACGCATGCGCCGGATACCTACCAGGTGAAATACGGCGATACGTTGTACGGAATCGCCGAAGCCACGATGCCGACCGAAGTCACGGTCGACCAGATGTTGATCGGGTTGTATCGCGCCAATCCGGACGCATTCCACGGCAACATCAACCGCATGAAAGCCGGCAAGATCCTGCGCATTCCGAGCACGCAGGAGATCGAGCAGGTATCGGCGTCGAAGGCGCGGCGTGAAGTCAAACTCCAGATCGCCAACTGGCACGCGTATCGCAACCGTCTCGCCGCAGCCGCGAGCAGAAAACCGGCGGCGGCACCAAAGGCGGGCGGTGCGGTGTCCGGCAAGATTTCGACCAAGGTCGAAGAAGCACACCCCAAGGGAGCGACGGCGCCCCGGGACGTGGTGCGGCTGTCCAAGGGCGAAGCGCCAGGATCGACGGCCGGCAAGGGCGAAAATGCGACTGCGCGTCTGCAGGCACTGGAAGAGGAAGCCAGCGCGCGCCAGAAGGAACTCGACGAAGCCAATGCACGTATTGCGCAGCTCGAGAAAACCATTACCGACATGCGCAAGCTGATCGAAATCAAGAGTGCCGGCATGGCGAATGCGCAGCAGCAGGCGCAGCAGGCGGCGTCTTCTACACCACCGGCGGGTGCGGCTGCGACTACCGCAGCGGCGACGCAGCCGGCGGCCTCCACGGGATCGAAGCCTTCCGCCTCGGCACCGGAATCCACGGCGGCATCGGCTTCCACCGGGACGGCGACGGCGGCGGCCGGCACGACGGCTGAAGCAGCTGCTGCGACGAAACCGGAGGCGAGCGCTGCATCGTCAGGTTCTACGGTTGCGTCGGCCTCGACCGCGAAGTCGAATTCTGCAGCCACATCGGAATCTGCAGCACCGGCCGCTTCCGGTGCGAGTCCGGCAGCGGCGACGGCGGCATCGGCCACCGCGGCGAAACCAGCGGCCACAACGGTGGCTACCGCGAAAGAATCGGGTACTACCGCTTCGGGCACCGCGCACGCCGCTCAGTCCGCGGAACAGGCTGCAGCAGGAAAGGCCGAAGCCAAACCGGCGGGGCAACCCCGAGCCACCGCCGCGCATGCCGCCCCCAAGCATCACATCATACCGAAACCGGCGCCGCAGCCTGGATTCCTGCAGATGTTGACCGAAAATCCGCTCTACATCGGCGCAGCGGTGATCATCATTCTGCTGCTGGTCTATTTCTGGATCCGTCGCC
>JBDZVW010000553.1:0-1621 GCA_040255885.1 Betaproteobacteria bacterium | reverse complement strand
GCCGCTGATCGAAATCGATCTTCAGCAAATCGACGAACAGGCCGCGGCAGCGCAGGGTCAGGCATGATGTGCCGGGATGCGCGGGACGGCTTGAGATACGCGTCACCAGCCCGAACGCGGTGCCGCGCAGATTCGGCATGCCGGCCGATCCGTTATTGATGACCAGCGCGTCGCCGCCGGGTACGGCGAGCGCCCTGGCGACCGGCAGGCAGGTATGGGTCGACGCAAAAACCGCGACGTTCGCGGCTGCGAACTGCCGCGCCAGTACCGCATCGGCGGTAACGGCAAGCTGCTCGCGCGAAAAGTTCCAGCCGGCGAGCGATTCGGTGTCGCCGTGCACGATGCCGATGCGCACGCCGCCGACGGCAGCCACGAGATGCATCGGCAGCGCCGCCAGACGCCGGCGCAGCGACGGAAACGAAACGGCGGTGCGGCGCAGCCGTTCGATGATGCGGTTCGATCGCGCCACGTCTTCGTCGGCAACCGATTCCGGGTAGCCGCAACCGCAGCCGGCACTCGCGTCATCCGACGCCAGCTCGGTTTCGACGTTGCCGCGCAATGCGTAACGCCCGAGTACCGCGGCGTTGATCTGCTCGAATCCCGCCGGATCGATGTTGAACCAGTTGAAATCGCCGTTGAATACCAGCGCGGACGCTCCCGGTTCGGCACTGCAGCGATCGAGAATTGCGTCCAGCGCCGGCCGGTTGCCGTAGAGGCCGCCGACGACGTAAAGCGTGTCGGCCTCGATCTCCGGCGGACGGCTCAACGCAGCAGGCGGATAACGGTAATGCAGCGGACAGCTGCGCCCCGGCCGGGCGGCCGCTTCATCGCCGGCCGCGGCGCCCGCGGAAGAAAAAGCCGGCGTCCGGCACACGTGATCCTGTGTCTGCATCGGGAAATCCAGTGCGGCCAGTCTAACAGACTGGCCGCTCTCTGGAGCGGCCGGTCATCCGCCATCCCGGCATCGCGTCGCTGGCCACGCGTCACCGGATCGCCGCTTTTTCTCGCATAATACAGGCTCCAAGAACAACAGCCGGACGGCGCAAGCGATGGCACAGTCATCATCCCAGCAGAAATTCGTCCACTGGTTCCGTTGCGCGGCGCCCTATATCCACGCGTTCCGTGACCGCACCTTCGTCATCGCGTTCGGCGGCGAGGCGATGGCCGACGGCGGCTTCGAACGGCTGGTTCACGATTTCAACCTGCTGGCGAGTGTCGGCGTGCGGCTGGTGCTGGTGCATGGCGCGCGCCCGCAGATCGAGGCGCGCTTGGCACAGCTCGAACACGAAACGCGTTACGTGCGCGAATTGCGCGTGACCGACGCGGTGGCGCTGCAATGCGCGAAGGAGGCCAGCGGCCGGCTGCGGGTCGAGATCGAGGCGCTGCTGTCGATGGGCCTGCCGAATTCGCCGATGGCCGGCGCCGACATCCGCGTCGCCAGCGGCAATTTCGTCACCGCGCGGCCGCTTGGCGTGATTGACGGCGTCGATCTGCTGTACACCGGCGAAGTGCGCAGAATTGATGCGCCGGCGATCCAGCATCAATTGGATCGCGAAGAACTGGTGCTGCTGTCGCCGCTCGGCTACTCGCCGACCGGCGAAGTGTTCAACGTCACGCTCGA
>JBDZVW010000171.1:0-6102 GCA_040255885.1 Betaproteobacteria bacterium | reverse complement strand
CTTTGCGCCTTCGCGCCTTTGCGGTTATCGCTTTTCTCTGCGTTTCCTCCGCGTCTCTGCGCCTCTGCGGTTATTGTTCTTAACTCCCGTAGCAATCAAGCACCCGAACCATCCTGAAGTGTGGAATCCCCGCCTCGATGAATTCCGCACCTTCCGCGCGAAACCCGTAACGCTCGTAAAATCCGAGCGCATGCGTCTGCGCGTGCAATTCGAGTTTGCGAAATCCGCGTTCCTGCGCGAGCGTGATCAGCGCCTGCAGCAACGCGCCGCCGACACCGCGGCCGCGCCACGGCGCGAGCACCGCCATGCGGCCGATGTGGCCGTCGGGCAGCAGGCGTCCGGTGCCGATGGCGGCGCCGCCAGCCGCGCGTGCCAGCACATGGCCGCATTGGTCATCGATCCCGTCCCATTCAAGCTGTTCCGGCACCTGCTGTTCGGCAACGAATACGGCGCTGCGGACCGCGCGCAGTTCGCGATGCGCAGCGCGCCAGTCAACGCGCTCGATGGTCACGTCATTCAAGGGCTGCATACGTTTCAATTATAATGGCGGCTGCCAACGTCGCGGTTTTTCCGCGCGCCCAACCCGAAAATCCGCAGGAAATCGTGCATGGAAAGCCTCTGGAACGATACCGAAGCCGCGCAGTTCGACGGCGATCTCGCGCTGCGCGTCTACACGTCGCGCCTGCTCGGCCGCGACAAATCACTGGTGCTGCATGGCGGCGGGAATACTTCGGTGAAGATCCGCGAACGCAACCTGTTCGGCGCCGAAGAGGACATTCTGTACGTGAAAGGCAGCGGCTGGGATCTCGCCACCATCGAAGCGCCCGGCTTTGCGCCGGTGCGCATGGAGCATCTCGTGCGACTGGCCGGCCTCGAAGCACTGACCGACCCGCAGATGGTCAACGAACTGGCGACGCACGTCACGCGCGCCGGTGCGCCGGCGCCGTCGATCGAAGCGATACTGCATGCGATCATTCCGCACAAGTACGTCGATCACACGCATGCCGATGCGGTCGTCACCGTTACCAATACCGCCGACGGCGCGCGGCGCATCCGCGAAATCTACGGCTCACAAGTGGTCGTCATTCCGTACGTGATGCCGGGTTTCGATCTGGCGCGTGAATGCGCGCGGCGCTTCGCCGCCGAGGCCGGCGACGATACGGTCGGCATGGTGCTGCTGAATCACGGCATTTTTTCGTTCGGCGCGACTGCGCGCGAATCATACGAACGGATGATTCACCTGGTCGGATTGGCGCAGGATTATCTGGCACGGCAGCATGCGTGGACACTGCCGCAGCCGAAGGCTGAAAGTGTCCGGCGAAATCATCGTGGCGAAATCGCGCAGCTGCGTGCGGCGGTTTCACGCGCTGCCGGCAAGCCGATGGTGATGACTACACGCACCGGTGCCCGCACACTGGCATTCGCGCGTCGGCCTGATTTGGCAGAGATTTCGCAACAGGGACCGATCACGCCGGACCACATCGTCCGTACCAAGCGTGTGCCGATGATCGGCCGCGACGTCGACGCCTATTGCGCCGGCTACCGGCAATATTTCGAGCGCCATGCGCCGCACGCGAAGGAGCCGAAGACGATGCTCGACCCGGCACCGCGCGTCGTGCTCGATGCCGAGCTCGGCCTGTGTGCGCTCGGCCGCAGCGCGCGCGACGCGATGATCGTCGAAGAGCTCTACCTGCATGGCATGGACGGCATCGAACGCGCGCAACTGCTGGGCGGCTACCGCGCGCTGCCGGAACGCGAATTGTTCGACATCGAATACTGGGATCTGGAACAGGCGAAGCTGCGGCGCGGGGCGAAGCCGCCGGTATTTTCCGGCGAGGTCGCCCTGGTGACCGGCGCTGCGTCCGGCATCGGCAAGGCCTGCACCGCTGCACTGCTGGCACGCGGTGCCGCGGTGATCGGCCTCGACGTCAGTGCCGATATCGAAACGCTGCACGATACCCCGGGCTTTCTCGGCATCCGTTGCGACATCGGCTGCGGCGATGAAGTCGAAGCTGCGCTGGAACGCGGCGTCGGCCAATTCGGCGGAATCGACATGCTGGTGCTCAACGCCGGCATCTTCGCCGCCAGCCGCAAGATCGCCGATCTCGCGGACGCCGAATGGGATAACGTAATGCGCATCAACCTCGACGCCAATCTGCGGCTGATGCGCGAATGCCATCCGCTGCTGAAACTCGCGCCGAACGGCGGCCGGGTGGTGGCGATCGGCTCCAAGAACGTTGCTGCGCCGGGACCCGGAGCGGCCGCGTATTCGGCGTCGAAGGCAGCGCTCAGCCAGCTCGCGCGCGTCGCCGCGCTGGAATGGGGCGGCGATCGCATACGCGTCAATACGCTGCATCCGAATGCCGTGTTCGATACCGCGATATGGACCGATGAAGTGCTGGCGATGCGCGCCGCGTCCTACGGCCTGACGGTCGAGCAGTACAAAAAGAATAACGTGCTGAAGGTCGAAGTGACCAGTCGCGATGTGGCTGATCTGGCTGCAGAACTGTGCGGACCGCTGTTTTCAAAAACGACTGGCGCGCAGATCGCGGTCGATGGTGGTAATGAGCGGGTGATTTGACGGGATGACAGGCTTGAAAATGTTTCGGCCGCCGCATAAATCCCCCCTGCCCCCCTTTTTCAAAGGGGGGAACGGCTCATTGTCGCTCGCTCCCCTTCTCCGTCGAAAAAACCACGAAAGACCGTCCGGGATTGAGATTTCATTCAAAAAACTCGTCCGCGCCCCGCTCTTTTTCCGAAGTCCAGTCCGCCTTTACCCCCCTTTGAAAAAGGGGGGCAAGGGGGGATTTATTACGGGCCTGTTCCCCACGCCAGCGTTCGCAGACAACCGGCGACGCCGATGATGAATCCCGTCCATTCCACCGTCGAAGCATTGCGCTGGCGCAACGGCCGCCTGGAACTGCTCGACCAGCGTGCGCTGCCCGGCCGTATCGCTTATCTGCAGTTCGATGATGCGGCCGGTGTCGCCGGGGCGATCCGCGACATGGTAGTGCGTGGCGCGCCGGCGATCGGCTGTGCCGCGGCTTACGGCATTGCGCTCGAGGCGCAGCGGCACGCCGCCGATGATGCTGCGAAATTCCGTGCCGCCATGCAGCGCGCATTCGACGCGCTGGCCGCGAGCCGTCCGACCGCGGTCAACCTGTTCTGGGCGCTGAAGCGCACGCGGCGGATTTACGAAGCGATGCCGGACGGCACCGAGGCGGAAATGGCACAACGCCTGCTCGAAGAAGCGCATGCGATCCGCGAAGAAGATCTGCGCGTAAACCGGCTGATGGGCGAGCACGGCGCAAAACTGCTCGCCGAACGGGCACGTGTGCTGACTCACTGCAACGCCGGCGCGCTCGCTACCGCCGGCCACGGCACCGCGCTCGGCGTGATCCGCTCCGCCGTTGCCGCCGGCAAGCAGGTGAGCGTCTTCGCCGACGAAACGCGCCCGTTCCTGCAGGGCGCCCGCCTCACCGCGTGGGAACTGCAGCAGGACGGGATCGCGGTGACGTTGATTGCCGACAGCGCGGCCGGTTTTCTGATGAGCCGGGATGAGATCGACGCGGTGATCGTCGGCGCCGACCGGGTTGCCGCCAACGGCGACGTCGCGAACAAGATCGGCACCTACCCGCTCGCGGTGCTGGCGCGGCGCCACGGCATACCGTTCTACGTTGCGTGCCCGCTGTCGACGATAGACCCGGACACCGCGACCGGCAATGACATCGCGGTCGAGGAACGTGCCGCCGCCGAAGTGCTGGGCTACGGCGACACGCGCTGGGCGGCCGACGTGGCGGTACGCAATCCGGTGTTCGACGTAACGCCGGCGGAACTGGTGTCGGCGCTGATTACCGAGGCCGGAGTGGTGCGGGAACCGGATGCACCGAAAATCCGGGAGTTGCTGAAAGGACGGTAACTTGCCGGCGGCACGCCGTTACGTGGCGTGCCGGCAAATCCGGCGGGTTCCCTGCCGTTTACAGCGTCAGGCCGCCGCTGACTTCGAGCACGGCGCCGTTGATATAGCTGGCCTCGTCCGACGCTAGAAAGGCGAATGCGTTCGCGACTTCTTCCGGCCGCGCCAGCCGGCCGAGCGGCACGCGTTCTTCAAGCGCGCTCAAGACTTTCTCCGGAATCTTGCCCAGAATCGGCGTGGAGACGAAGCCGGGACAGACCGCGTTGGAACGGATGCCCTTGCGCCCAAGCTCGCGCGCCCAGGTCTTGGCCATGCCGATTACGCCGAACTTGGCCGCCGCGTAGTTGGTCTGGCCGAAATTGCCGTAGAGCCCGACGATCGACGAGGTATTGAGGATCACGCCCGAGTTCTGCTGCAGCATGATGTTCACGACCGCCCTGGTGCAGTTGTAAACGCCCTTCAGATTGACGTCGATCACGTTGTCGAACTGATCGTCGGTCATGTTTTTCAGCGTGCTGTCCTGGACGATCCCGGCGTTGTTCACCAGGCAGTCGATACGGCCGTATTTGGCGATCACCGCCTCGACCATCTGCACAATGCTTGCCTTGTCGCGAACGTCGACCCGGACGGCCATCGCCTCGCCGCCATCTTCGGTGATTTTCCGTGCCGTTTCATCGGCGCGTTCGAGCGCCAGATCGCCGACCACGACTTTCGCCCCCTCGAGCGCAAACTTGACGGCGGTTGCCTGCCCGATGCCACTACCGCCCCCCGTGATGATCGCGACTTTATCGGCCAGTCTCATGGATTTCCTTTCCGGACTGCTCTATTGAAAAAAATGTGCTCCTTTGCGGCGCACAAAAAGTGCCTCAATTTAGCGCTTTTTAACGCATCGCACAATAAAAAATACCTGCCTGGCTACGATATTATTCGCGGCCGATTTGCCGGAATCTGTGCTCTTGCGTGTTCTGGCAGAAGCATATGGAGAGCACGGGGGACGCCTCTCGCAGAGTGACCTGAAACCTATTGCTGAAAGTGTATATTATTGTTATTTATTATTTTTATTCAAATATATATTTTTCGTAATTAAACTTTACGATTAATTATTGCCAAGGATCTCTTTTCTTCAAAGAATAGTTTTATGATATCTCCGCAATCGTCTGATAATAAACCTGATGTAACTTCCGTATGATGATTGATAAGAGCCATAGAAAACAAGTCCGTGACGCTGCCGCAAGCCCCGGTTTTAGGATCCGGCGTTCCGAAAACGAGGCGCCGGATGCGGGCATGCATGATCGCCCCGGCGCACATCGCACACGGCTCCAGCGTCACGAACAATTCGCATCCCGTAAGCCGGTAATTGCCGGTTCGCAGCGCGGCATCCCGCATTGCAATAATCTCGGCGTGTGCGGTGGGGTCCGAAGACGAGATTGGCCGGTTGAAGCCGCGGCCGATGATCTCGCCATCGCTCACCACCACCGCTCCCACCGGCACCTCTCCGCAATCCCATGCCCGACGAGCAAGCTGCAGCGCCTCGCGCATGAACGATTCGTCGTCCATCGCGGTTCGGATCGGCCCGGTCACCTTCGGCCCACGGCGCTTTCATAAACGTCGGGCTTGAACCCGACCAGCAGCCGCCCGTCGATATCCAGCACCGGCCGCTTGATCAGCGACGGCTGCGCGATCATCAACGCCATCGCCTTGCCGGCATCCGATACCTGCTTGTCCGCATCCGGCAGCTTGCGAAACGTGGTGCCGGCACGGTTCAGCAGTGCCTCCCAACCAAGCTCCGAGCACCAGCGTTCAAGACGGCGGCGCTCGATGCCGGCCGTTTTGTAATCGTGAAAATCGTACGCGACTCCGTGATCATCCAGCCACGCACGTGCCTTTTTCATCGTGTCGCAGTTTTTGATGCCGTAGATCGTTATCGCCAACTCCGGGATCCTCTCAATCGGTCTTGATTCCGGCCTTGCGAATCACCGTCCCCCAGCGCGTCACTTCGGACTGGAAGAAATGCGCGGCCGCGTCGGGCGTGTCACCCCCGGCCTCGACGCCATGGTGAGCCAATTGCTCCAGTACCGACGGTGTATGCAGCGCCTTCTTCGTCGCATCATACAGCTTCGCGACCACTGCCTTCGGCGTTTCGCTGCGCACCAGCAGTGCGTACCACCCGGTTACGTCGTATCCCG
>JBDZVW010000552.1:0-1625 GCA_040255885.1 Betaproteobacteria bacterium | reverse complement strand
ACGTTTTCCGAAAACTATCTGATGGCGAAAGACGTGGCATTCCAGGTGCCGAAGGACGGCGTGCCGCGGCTCTATCTCACCCGCTGGAAGTAGCGGTAACGGACGTCTGGCCACCGCCAGCGCGACCATGCTGACCCCGTTCGCCGTCGCACAGGAAAGCTGACCCATGCTGCGCTTCACTCTGCGGCGGGGATTCGTGGCGCTGCTGGTCGCACTGACCGTATCGTTCGGCACCTATTTCATGTTCAACTTCGCGACCGACCCGGCGGCCACCATCGCCGGCGAGGAAGCGGACCAGAGCGTCATCGAGCAGATCCGGCACGAGTACGGTTTCGACAAGCCGTTCGCGGTGCAGTACCTGGACTGGATGGGCGGCGTGGTGCACGGCAATTTCGGCAACAGCTATTACTGGCACCAGCCGGTGGTGGATCTGATCAGGACGCACGCACCGGTCACGATCAAGCTGGCACTGAGCGCGCTGCTGGTAACGCTGCTGATCGCGCTGCCGCTGGGCATCGCCGCCGCCCTGCGGCCGAACAGTCTGATCGACCGCTTTGCCCTGACGGTCGCGGTCGGCGCCCAGGCAATACCGAACTTCTGGCTGGGACTGATGCTGATCGTGCTGTTCGCGGTGAAGTTCCCGATTTTCCCGGTCTCGGGCGGCGGCAGCTGGATTCATTTCGTGCTGCCGGCATTCGTGCTGGGCACCACTTCGGTGCCGACGGTGATGCGGCTGACGCGCACCGGCCTGCTGGACGTGATGTCGGCGGACTACATCCGCACCGCGCGCGCCAAGGGATTTCGCGGCGCGCGGCTGATCTTCCACCACGCGTTGCGCAACGCATTGCTGCCGCTGGTCAGCGTGCTGGCGGTTCAGCTTGGGCACAAGCTTGGCGGCTCGGTGATCACCGAAACGGTATTCGGGCTGAACGGCCTGGGGCGGCTGGCGGTGCAGTCCATTTTCGGCTCCGACATACCGACGGTCGAAATCCTGGTGCTGATTTTCGTGCTGACCTTCGTCGTGCTGACGCTGCTCGCGGATCTGATCAACGCATGGCTGGATCCGCGTATCCGGCTGGTATGAAGCCAATGGCCGCCACCGGCGAACTTGCCCAATCCGGACGCACCGCGGACGTCGACCCGGGGGCCGTCACGGAAGACGGCGGCCACGGACTTTCGCCGGCGAGCATCGCGCGCCGCCGCGCCCGCTCGCACACCGGCCTGCAGATCGGCTTCTTCATCATCCTTGCGATTGCGATCGTCGCGCTGCTGGCGCCGTGGCTGTCGCCGTTCGATCCGTATGCGCAGAATCTTGCCGAGCGTCTGCTGCCGCCGGTGTGGGTCAACGGCGGCAACTGGATGCACCTGCTCGGCACCGATCATCTCGGCCGTGATTATCTGAGCCGCCTGCTGTACGGCGCGCGCGTATCACTCGGCATCGGCTTCGGCGCAGCGTCGATCGGCTGCGTGATCGGCGTCGCGCTCGGCCTGCTCGCCGGCTATTTCGGCGGACGCATCGACCAGGCGATCAATTTCCTGCTCAACTGCAAGCTGGCGATGCCGCACCTGCTGCTGATCATGGCGCTGGTGTTCGTGCTCGGCCCGTCGGTCACGGTGGTGGTGGT
>JBDZVW010000170.1:0-6141 GCA_040255885.1 Betaproteobacteria bacterium | reverse complement strand
CCATGTCGTCCGAACTGCTCTCCGGTCTCAACGAACAACAACTCGAAGCGGTGACGCTGCCGCACCAGCCGGCGCTGATCCTGGCCGGCGCCGGCAGCGGCAAGACCCGTGTACTGACCGCGCGCATCGCGTGGCTGATCCAGACCGGTCAGGCCAGCCCGACTGCGATCCTCGCCGTCACCTTTACCAACAAGGCGGCGAAGGAGATGCTGGCGCGCATTTCGGCGATGTTGCCGATCAACACGCGCGGCATGTGGGTCGGCACCTTTCACGGCCTGTGCCACCGGCTGCTGCGTGCGCATTACCGCGACGCGAATCTGCCGCAGACCTTCCAGATTCTCGATTCACAGGACCAGTCGGCCGCGATCAAGCGCGTGCTGAAGGCGCTCAATGTCGATCAGGAGCGCTTCGCGCCGCGCCAGGTGCAGTGGTTCATCAATGCCAGCAAGGAAGAAGGCAAGCGCGCGAAGGATGTCGAGGCGTTCGACGATTTCACGCGCCGCCTGTGCGAGCTCTACGCCGCGTATGACGATCAGTGCCAGCGTGAAGGCGTGGTCGATTTCGGCGAGCTGCTGCTACGCTCGTTCGAGCTGCTGAGCCGCGACGAGCCGCTACGCGAGCATTATCGCGGCCGCTTCGCGCACATCCTGGTCGATGAATTCCAGGA
Source organism: Betaproteobacteria bacterium (assembly GCA_040255885.1). Lineage (GTDB taxonomy): Bacteria > Pseudomonadota > Gammaproteobacteria > Burkholderiales > JBDZVW01 > JBDZVW01. Next base: position 5,474 of record JBDZVW010000170.1, on the reverse strand, counting down.
CACCAACCGCCTGCAGTACCGCTGGCTGAGAGTGCTGACCGGACCGGACAGCGCGATTTTCGCGGTCGGCGACGATGACCAGAGCATCTACCGCTTCCGCGGCGCATCGGATGCCAACATGCACGACCTGCAGCGCGATTTCGGCATCGAGCGCGTGATCAAGCTCGAACAGAACTACCGCTCGCACGGCAACATCCTCGACGCCGCAAACGCGCTGATCCGCCACAACCACAAGCGGCTCGGCAAGAATCTGTGGACGGCCGAAGGCAAGGGCGAACCGCTGCGCGTGTTCGATGCGCCGACCGATTTCGACGAAGCGCGCTTCGTCATCGATGAAGTGAAGGCGCTCAACCGCGACGGCGTCGCGCTGTCGCAGATTGCGGTGCTCTACCGCTCGAATGCGCAGTCGCGGGTGCTGGAACACGCGCTGTTCGCGGCCGGTGTCAGTTATCGCGTCTACGGCGGCCTGCGCTTTTTCGAGCGCCAGGAAATCAAGCACGCGCTCGCCTATCTGCGGCTGGTCGCGAATCCGGACGACGACGGCGCGCTGTTGCGGGTGATCAATTTTCCGGCGCGCGGCGTCGGCAGCCGCACGCTGGAGCAACTGGCGGACGCCGCGAAGGCCGGCGGCGTCAGCTTGTGGCAGGCGGCGCGTGAACGGGCGCAAGGCGCGGCCCGACGGACCGGCGATGCGTCGCCGCCGGTGAAAGGCGTGGAAGGATTCGTCGCGCTGATCGAAAGCATGCGCGCCGCGACCGACGGACTGCCGCTGCCGGAGATTGTCACGCACGTGGTCGAGGCGAGCGGACTCAAGGCGCATTATCAGAAGGAGCGCGAAGGTGCCGACCGCGTTGCCAACCTCGACGAGCTGGTCAACGCGGCGGCCGGATTCACCGGCGAAGGCGAGGACGGCGTGATCGATCTCAATGCGTTCCTCGCACATGCGGCGCTGGAAGCCGGCGAGCATCAGGCGCAGGTCGGTGCCGATGCGCTGCAGTTGATGACGGTGCACGCAGCGAAGGGGCTGGAGTTCCACAGCGTATTTTTGAGCGGCCTGGAAGAAGGGCTGTTTCCGCACGAGAACAGCGTCAACGAAGACGGCGGCCTGGAAGAAGAGCGGCGCCTGATGTACGTCGCGGTGACGCGCGCGCGGCGGCGGCTCTACCTGTCATTCGCGCAAAGCCGCATGCTGCACGGCCAGACGCGCTACAACGTGGCGTCGCGCTTCATGCACGAACTGCCGCCGCAACTGCTCAAGCCGGTCGGCCGGCCGCCGGTGCCGTATCTCGCGGTCGCCGGCGGCGGCGGGCGGCAGAAAGTCACGCCGCAGCCGGAGCTGGGCGGATGGGCGGCGCAATCCGATACGCGCTGGCGCATCGGCCAGAGCGTGGTGCATCCGAAGTTCGGCACCGGCGTGATCGTCAGCGCCGAAGGCCGCGGCAGCGACGCGCGCGTGCAGGTGAATTTCCGCAGCGGCGGGCTTAAATGGCTGATGCTGGAATACGCGAAACTGAGTGCGGCGTGAGGTGGGGATTAGGAATTGGGGATTAGTAACCGTGGCAACATGCGGGATCTCGCCCTTGTTTTGTTTCCTCTGGCAGCTATAGGTCGGATTACGTCCTGTTTGGCTAATCCGACTTACGATTGCTGTTACCAATCCCCAATCCCCAATCCCTAATCCCGCCTCTCCATAGCCTTGCCGTAAATGTCCTTGTAGCCGGCATAGTTCGCGCATATCAGCACCGGAAACAGCACCAGCAGCCCGAGAAAAAACGGCAGCAGCGCGATGAACCACAGTACGGCGGCGACTACGCCGAACACCAGGAACGGCTGCCAGTTGCGGCAGCAGGCGACGAAGCTGGATTTCATTGCCGGCACCGCGGGCACGTTGTCGAACACCACCAGCAGCGGCGAGAAATAAAACAGCATCATGATCGGCAGGTAGATCGCAAGGCCGATGATCAGCGCGATCGACGCGCTGCGGACGGTGTCCGACATTGTCGCGATATCGGATGCCTGCTGCGTCAGCAGCGTGTTGATCAGCATGTCGGCGCCGGACGCGTGGGCGATCCCTTCGATGATGACGTTGCCGATCAGGTAGACACCGCCGATCGTGACCAGCGCCGACGCGTGCTTCTGAAAGCCGGCGAACAGGTGGCCGATTTCGAGTTCGTCGCCGTTCTCGACTGCGCGACAGCCGATCATCAGTCCGGCGTAGAACAGCGGCAGCAGCAGATCGAAAACCGGCAGGCCGATCACCGGGATCAGGATCGCCGCCAGCCACAATGCCGCCAGTGCAATCGTCAGCACCACCCACACCAGTGCGTTGCCGCGGAACAGTCGGAATCCGTCGACGATCCATGTCCAGCCGCGTCCCGCCGCCACCGTGCGCGGTGTTTTCAGATCAATCACGTTCATTGTGGTGTTGCTCATACTGTTGGATTGCCATGGCCCGGGACATGCGCCCGATACTGCGCTGCCGCTGGCGCGGCTGCAGCGCCTTTTTAACCTGTCATTATAGGGGACTCAGGCCGGAAGCTGCGGCAAATCGCGCTCGCGCGCGACGCGGTCGTGCAGGATGACGCGGAAATGATCAGGGTCCTTGGCGTGGACGATTTCGCCCGGGCGCGGCAGATGGTAGTCGTAGAGACGGGATACCCAGAAGCGCAATGCCGCCGCCCGCAGCATCGTCGTCCAGGCGTCGTGTTCGACCGCGGTGAACGGCCGTTGCCGGCGATAGGCATCGAGAAACGCGGCGGTGCGTATCGTGTCCAGCGTGCCGTCATCATCGATGCACCAGTCGTTGACGGTGATCGCGACGTCGTAGAGCCAGGCGTCGACGCAGGCGAAATAGAAATCGATCACGCCGCCGATGTGGCCGTTTTCGAACAGCACGTTGTCGCGAAACAGATCGGCATGAATCGGACCGCGCGGCAGCGCCTCGAAGCGCGATGCCGATTGCCGCCGCACTTCTTCAGACAGCAGTTTCGCATCGTCCGCCGGAACGAACGGCAGGATGTCCGGCATCACCGCGCGCCACCATTGCGGCCCGCGCGGATTCGGCATATTCGCGGCATAGCTGTGCCCGGCCAGGTGCAGGTTCGCGAGCATCGCGCCGGCCTGCGCGCAATGCGCGGCATCCGGATGATCGAGCGCGGCGCCGTCGAGGCGCGTGACGATCGCCGCCGGCTTGCCGTTGAGGCTGCCGAGGAAATGGTCGTCGAGATCGGCGATCGGCTTCGGGCAGGGGATGCCGTGGCTCGACAGATGCGACATCAGGTTGAGATAGAACGGCAGCTCATGCGGCTGCAGCTTCTCGAACAGCGTCAGCACGTAGCGGCCCTGCGTCGTGGTGACGAAGTAGTTGGTGTTCTCGATGCCGCTCGGGATGCCGGTCAGGGCGATCAGCGTGCCGATCGAGTGATTGGCAAGCCACGGCTCGAGCTGTTGCGGAGTGACGGTGGTGAATACGGCCATGGCTCAAAGCGGTAACGGGTGAAGGACAAGGCGCGAAAGGCAGCCGCACGCGGCACGCGCAGGCCGCAGCCCGCCCGCGGGATTTTCACCCTTCATGCCGTTCACCCTTCACCGGTTTTCGAACGCCTTTGCGGCTTGTTGTTCGACGTTGTCAGAATGTCTTGATGACCCACATCGGCACGCTGATCCGGGGGCCGATGGTCAATTGGCCGTCGCCGTTGCGGTCGATCAGATAATACGGCTTGCCGCCCTTCGGCGTCACCTTCACCATGTAAAGCCGGCCGCCGATGCGGTACTGCTCGACCGTCTCGTTTTCCTTCTTGATGATCGTCACCTGCGGTTCCAGGCCCGGATCGAATTCGTAGGCGGGCGGCATCGGCGGCGGCTCCGGCACCGGCGCCAGATCCGGCGGATTGGCGTTTTGCGCCGCCGCGGGCAGCGCGACGGCGACGAGCAGGGCAAGAAGAAGGCGGCGCATGACTTTCGCTTCCTGTTATTTAGACCGTATTATCGAGGTTACGCTCCCTGAAAGAAAGCAGGATTCAGGAATCAGGATTCAGGATTCTGAAACCAGGATTCGGAATTCGGGACTCGGGATTCGCGGCTCGGACCACTGAATCCTGATCTCCGAATCCTGAATCCTGTCTTTCAGAGGTTCATCAGCATTTCCCGTTCCTCGACCGACGGTTCGAAGCCGCGTTTTTCGTAGAAATTGAAAATCGCCTCCACCACCGCGTCGGGCTCATCGATGACCTGCATCAGGTCCATGTCCTCCGGTGAAATCGTGCGCTCGGAAACGAGCGTGCCGCGAAACCATGCCAGCAGGTCGCGCCAGAACGGCTCGTGCACCAGCACTACGGGGACCTTGCGGGTCTTTCCGGTCTGCATCAATGTCAGCGTCTCGGTGAGCTCGTCGAGCGTGCCGAAGCCGCCCGGCAGAAACACGTAGGCGGTCGCGAACTTGACGAACATCACCTTGCGTGCGAAAAAGTGCTGAAAGGTATGGCTGATGTCCTGGTAGGCATTGGACACCTGCTCGTGCGGCAGCCGGATATTGAGCCCGATGCTGGGACTCTCGCCGAAGTAGGCGCCCTTGTTGGCAGCTTCCATCGTGCCCGGGCCGCCGCCCGAGATCACCGAGAAGCCGGCATCGGACAGCTTGCGCGCGATGCTTTCGGCCAGACCGTAATAGCGGTTGTCCCGCGGCACGCGTGCGCCGCCGAACATGCTGACCGCGGGCCGGATGCTGCTCAACTGTTCCTGAGCCTCGACGAATTCTGACATAATGCCGAAAACCCGCCACGATTCCCGTGCCGACCAGGTCTTCTCAACCAGCCCGAGCGCGAGGGGTTGCGGAATCTTTTCGTGCTGACTCATTCGTGATCTCCTTGCCAAGTCGAAAGCGGCGGCACCACCGGACGCCGCGACCTCCATGTTAACCCGCGCACGCGCGGAGGATGCAGTGAAGACGCTGCTGCTGGTTGACGGCTCGTCCTATCTTTACCGCGCGTTCCATGCGCTGCCCGATCTGCGCAACCGTGCCGGGGAGCCGACCGGCGCGGTGTATGGCGTGCTCAACATGCTGCGCCGGCTGAAGAAGGACGTGCCGGCGGAATATGCCGCCTGTGTATTCGATGCGAAAGGACCAACCTTTCGCGATGCACTCTATCCGCAGTACAAGGCCAACCGGCCGACGATGCCGGATGATCTGGGGGCGCAGATCGCGCCGCTGCATGAAGCGGCGGCGGCGATGGGCTGGCCGGTGCTGGTGGTCGACGGTGTCGAAGCGGACGACGTGATCGGCACGCTGGCGTGCGCGGCGCAGCAGGCGGGGCTGCATACCATCGTTTCGACCGGCGACAAGGACCTGGCGCAACTCGTGAATCCGCAGGTCACGCTGGTCAATACGATGTCCAGCGAAACGCTTGACGTGCCGGGCGTTGCGGCCAAGTTCGGCGTCGGACCGGACCGCATCATCGATTATCTGACGCTGGTCG
>JBDZVW010000551.1:0-1635 GCA_040255885.1 Betaproteobacteria bacterium | reverse complement strand
TCGACATGCAGGACGTGCTGGGCCTGCGCTGAACGGCAAGCTGCGCGTTCGTGGCACTGGCGCGGCACGATTCCTGATGGAGAAACCTTGCGGCCTGTTCGACATGCAGGACGTGCTGGGCCTGCGCTGAACGGCAAGCTGCGCGTTCGTGGCGCCGGCGCGCGTTGAAACGAAACCGGTTTTATAGTAGAATAATTCCCCAGCTTTGGGCGGGATGGGTCGGCGATCTGTCCCGCTTTCCATGTCAGTAGCCGCAACCGGGAGCTTTTCTTGCCGCCATGTCCGCCTGCCATTCTCGTGCTTGAGGATGGCACGATTTTTCGCGGCGCGGCAGTCGGAGCCGAAGGACTCAGCGCAGGAGAAGTGGTATTCAACACTGCGATGACCGGCTACCAGGAAATCCTCACCGATCCTTCGTACTGCCGTCAGATCATCACGCTGACCTATCCGCATATCGGCAATACCGGCATCAATGCCGAGGATGTCGAGGCGCGCGAAGTGCTGGCGGCGGGGCTGGTGATTCGCGACCTGCCGCTGCTTTCCAGCAGCTGGCGCAAGACCCACACGCTCGCCGATTATCTGAAGCAGCATGCGGTGGTCGCGATTGCCGATATCGACACCCGCAAGCTGACGCGCATCCTGCGCGAAAAGGGTGCGCAGCGCGGTGCCGTCATGGCCGGCCGCATCGACGAGCAGGAGGCGCTCGCCGCGGCGCGTGCGTTTCCGGGGCTCGACGGCATGGATCTCGCGAAGGTGGTGAGCTGCTGCGAATCCTACACGTGGGATCAGGGCGTGTGGGCGCTGGAGCATGGCTACCGGCCGCGGGAGCGGGCGGACTTTCACGTCGTTGCCTACGATTTCGGAACCAAGCACACGATCCTCAGAAAACTTGCGTCGCGCGGCTGCCGTGTGACCGTACTGCCGGCGCAGGCCACCGCGCAGCAGGCGCTGGCGCTCGAGCCTGACGGCATCTTCCTGTCGAACGGGCCGGGCGATCCGCAGCCGTGCGATTACGCCATTGCGACGGTGAAGGAAATCCTGGCGGCCAGGTTGCCACTGTTCGGCGTCTGCCTCGGCCATCAGTTCATGGCGCTGGCGAGCGGCGCGAAGACTGTGAAAATGAAGTTCGGGCACCACGGCGCGAATCATCCGGTGCAGGATCTCGACAGCGGCCGCGTCGTGATCACCAGCCAGAACCACGGCTTCGCCGTCGACGCGGCGACGCTGCCGGCCAACTGCCGCGTCACGCATGTTTCACTGTTCGACGGCAGCCTGCAGGGTTTCGCGTTCACCGACCGGCCGGCGTTCTGCTTTCAGGGGCACCCGGAAGCGAGCCCGGGGCCGCATGATGTGGATTATCTGTTTGATCGGTTTGTGACGCTCATGGAAAAACATAAAGGCGAACCGGCAGGGCGCCAAGAGCGCCAAGCGAAAGCTCATTTTGAAACTACAGATGGGCGCAGATGAACGCAGATAACTGGTTGTTGATGCGGTTTTTAGCTGCGTTCATTCGGGGTTACCTTGGTTGTTGTCTTTCTTGGCGTTCTTGGCGCCTTGGCGGTTAAAGTTCCATGCCTAAACGTTCCGACCTCAAATCCATCCTGATCATCGGCGCCGGCCCGATCGTGATCGGCC
>JBDZVW010000550.1:0-1636 GCA_040255885.1 Betaproteobacteria bacterium | reverse complement strand
CGAGCTGGTGAAGGGGCGCGTGGAAGCGGCATCGCGCGAACGTTTCATTACGATCATGCACCGGATGCACACCGCGGGCGCGCAGGCGGTGATCCTCGGCTGCACCGAGTTCAGCATGCTGCTGCGCGCAGAGGACGCGCCGGACATCCCGCGCGTCGACACCACCGAACGCCACTGCCAGGCCGCCGTGGACTGGATGCTTGCGGAAGACTCCGGTCACGAAGCCACGGCCCGATCGACTTTCAGTCGAGGCGCCCTAAAACGCTCGCCGGCAGCGCTGCTTGGAACCGGTCGGACATTGCCACATTCCCAACCGCAAGGACCGCAACAGCCCAACGCACCCGCCGCGAACGCCGGCCGGCCACGACATCGATGACCTGACAAGTCGACCCTGCCCCCTGTTTACTCACGCCGCCTTGGGGTCGCGGTGCAACTTCCCCTCGTCACGCAAGCGCTGATGCAACGAACCTGCGCTCATGTCGAATCCATTCGGCCACGCGAGCGCACCGGCCTCGATGAAGCAGCGCTTGAAGAACGCCGGGTCACGCAGCGGCTCGGTCATCTCGGTGCCAGCCTCGACGAACGGCTTGAAATCGAAGGTGCCGGATGCTCCATCCGAGAAACGCAGCAGGATTTCATGACCCTGCTTGGGCTCGATGGCGATCAGCTTGATCATTGTTGGATCCCGGTGTGCGGCTCAAGGGTTCCAATTTTGCCCCGATTCGCCAGGCAGCAGAGGCACCACTCGCGCATCAACGTGCCTACGCGTTTGGACGAGCGCCTTTGAAGAATTTCGCTTTCCATCACCCTCTCGCCGCTCATTCCGGGTCATCCTCCGCTCCTGTTAGGATGAATGTACGCACCCGCAGTGGAGTTTTGCCATGAACGCGCCCGTCAACGCCAAGCAGGAAGTGGAGCAGCTGCTGGCGCAGTTGCCCGACGACGCCACGCTGGAAGACATCCAGTATCACCTGTACGTGCTGGAAAAAGTCCGGCGAGGTCGCGCCGACGTCGCCAGCGGTCGCAGCTACACCCGCGAACAAGCGCGCGAGCGCCTGTCGCGATGGCTACCGAACTGATCTGGTCGAGCGAGTCACTCGACGATATCGACGCTATTGCCGAATTCATCGCGCGTGACTCGCCGCACCACGCGCAACGCGTGGTGGAAGCATTGTTCGAGTTGAGCGATGCCATCGCCACACATCCGCTGGCCGGCCGTGTCGTGCCGGAGCTCCATGACCAAGCGGTGCGCGAACGCTTCCTGTACAGCTATCGCGTGATCTACGAAGTGCGGGCGGAGCATGTCGAGGTTCTGGCGGTGCTGCACGGCAGACGCCTGCTGGATTCCATCGAGGAGCGATTCGAAGACTAACCGACGCCGACACTGTCCTGCGACTCGCCGCGGCGCTCGGAAACCAGGGTCAGAGTCGACTTTCCCGACAGCCGCTTAGGGCCAACGGTCGCGGCCCGTGCTTCTTCGCCGGGCTCGCAGCGCAAGATCGCGCGGCGCGAAGGCCGCTGCGCCGTGATCGAACGCTGACCCCTTTTTTCCTTATGCGAGAATTCCCGCTTCCATCCATCGGGCGTTGCACGGCATGAAAACCATCGGGCTGATCGGTGGCATGAGCTGGGAATC
>JBDZVW010000549.1:0-1643 GCA_040255885.1 Betaproteobacteria bacterium | reverse complement strand
CGGGCATCAGATCGACCGTGCCTTCGATGCGTTCGTAGGCGCCGCCGATCGCGCGGGCGAATGCACGCAGCAGCGTCGTCTTGCCGACACCGACGTCGCCCTCGAGCAGCACGTGGCCGCGCGCGAACACCGCGATGGTGAGCAGCCGGATTACGCGCGCCTGGCCGATCACTGCGTTGTGCACCTCGCTCTCGAGTCGCAGCGCGCGCTCGCGCCAGTCCGACAGCAGCGTATCGCTGCCGCCGGCAGCGCCGATGGATGCAACGGACAGCCCGGAAGAGGCGGACGGGTCGGGAGACAATGGCAGCTCCTGTGGCATCGCGGAATCCGTCCCGCCGACGTGCGGGACAGCCTGATGCCAGTGTAACCGCAGTTCGTCGCGGCTGCTACAACTCGCCGTTCAAAGCACTTCGGCCGCGTAATCGGCGAGCCGCGAGCGCTCGCCGCGCATCAGCGTGACGTGACCGCTGTGCGTCCAGCCCTTGAAACGGTCGACGACATAGGTCAGCCCGGAGCTGCCTTCGGTGAGGTAGGGCGTGTCAATTTGCGAGATATTACCAAGGCACACCACCTTGGTGCCGGGGCCGGCGCGCGTGATCAGCGTCTTCATCTGCTTCGGCGTCAGGTTCTGCGCCTCGTCGATGATCAGGTACTTGTTGATGAAAGTGCGGCCGCGCATGAAATTGAGCGATTTGACCTTGATGCGGGATCGGATCAGGTCGCGGGTGGCGGCGCGGCCCCATTCGCCGGCCTCGTCGTCGGTCTTGTTCAGCACGTCGAGATTGTCCTCAAGCGCGCCCATCCACGGATTCATTTTCTCTTCTTCGGTGCCGGGCAGGAAGCCGATGTCCTCGCCCACCGGCACCGTGACGCGGGTCATGATGATTTCGGTATAGACCTGGTGTTCGAGCGTCTGCATCAGGCCGGCGGCCAGCGTCAGCAGCGTCTTGCCGGTGCCGGCCTGGCCGAGCAGCGTCACGAAGTCGATGTCCGGATTCATCAGCACGTTGAGCGCGAAGTTCTGCTCGCGATTGCGGGCGGTGATGCCCCATACGCCGTTGCGCTGATGGGCGTAATCCTTCAGCACCTGCAGCACCGCGGTGTGGCCGCTGACTTCCTTCACCTGTGCGTGAAACGGCTCGTCGGTTTCGAGATGGACGAACTGATTGATCAGGAATTCCGCACATAGCGGGCCGTGCACACGGTAGTAGGTGTGACTGTCCTGCTGCCACGATTCGACGTCGCGTCCGTGACGCTCCCAGAAGTCGGACGGCAGCGCCAGCACACCGGTGTACAGGAGATCCGTGTCCTCCAGCACCTTGTCGTTGTAATAGTCTTCCGCAGCCAGGCCCAGCGCCCGCGCCTTGAGGCGCATGTTGATGTCCTTGCTGACCAGGATGACTTCACGTTCCGGATGCGCATCCTGCAGATGGCCGACAATGTTGATGATCTGGTTGTCGGTCTTGGTGCCGGCCAGCCGCGCCGGCGCATCGCCGGCGATGATCTCGGTCTGCAGGAACAGGCGGCCGGTCGCGGCCTTGCCGCCGTGATCGGCGAGCGGGATGCCGTCGCCGATCCCGTCCTGGATGCTGCTGACGATTTCGTCGAGGTAGCGGCTGGCCTGGCGCGCGTTGCGCGCGACT
>JBDZVW010000169.1:0-6183 GCA_040255885.1 Betaproteobacteria bacterium | reverse complement strand
CGGGCCGGCGTACGTGTTCTATTTCATCGAAGCCCTCGAACAGGGCGCGCGCGAACTCGGATTCGATGCCGCAGCGGCGCGGCGGCTCGCGCTCGAAACCTTTGCCGGCGCCGTCAGGCTGGCGCAGCACAGCGAAGACGACGCCGCAACGCTGCGCGCCCGCGTCACGTCGAAGGGCGGTACCACCGAGCGCGCGCTCGGCTGCATGGAAGCCGACAGCGTCGGACAATCGATCGTGCGCGCGCTGCATGCCGCGGCGGAACGTTCGCGCGAACTGGGTGAGGAACTGGGGAGGGCAGACTGAGCGATGCTTTCAAACGCGCTGGTATTTCTGATTGAAACACTATTCGGGCTGTTCGCAGTGGCGCTGTTGCTGCGCTTCTATCTGCAATGCGTGCGCGCACCGTACCGCAATCCGCTGTCGGAATTTCTCGCCGCGCTCACCGACTTCGCAGTACGCCGCGCGCGACGCATCATTCCCGGGTTGTGGCAGCTCGATCTGGCAACGCTGATCCTGGCGTGGATCGTCGAAGTGGTGCAGATCGTGATCGTGATCCTGCTGAAGGATTATTCGCTCAGTCCGCAGATCGGCGTGGCGTTCATCGCGATCGGCGCGATCGCGGCGTTGCGGCTGGTGCGGCTGACCGTCTACATCGTGATGGTGGCGGTGATCGCGCAGGCCATCCTGAGCTGGATCAGCCCCTATCACCCGCTGGCGCCACTGCTGCACAGCATGACGGCGCCGTTCCTGCGTCGCTTCCAGCGCATCATCCCGCCGATCGGCAATGTCGATCTGTCGCCGCTGTTCGTGATCATCGTCTGCCAGCTGGTGCTGATGCTGCCGGTCGCGTGGCTGGAAATGTCGGCAGTGCAACTGTTGTAGCCGATCGCATCATCGGCGAGCCGCCGCCGCTTCGCGTGACGCCCTGGCTTCGTCCGCGAGCCAGTCGCAGAAGCGGCTGATTTTCGGATCGCCCCGGTCATTGCGGGAACAGATCGCGTAATAGCCCGGAGTCGGCGCGATCAGATGCGGAAACGGCATGCACAACTGTTGCGTTTCCAGCTCGTCCCGAATCATCGCCCGCGGCCCCATCGCAATGCCCATTCCGTCGACCGCGGCCTTCAGCGCCAGCGAGCTGTGATCGAAGCGCAGTGAATGCAGAGGCGCGAGTCCGGCCACCGCGGCGTGCGCCAGCCATGCCTCCCAGTCGGCGGCGCGCACGTCCGCGTAAAGCCACGTGTAATGCCGCAATTCCGCCGGCGAGCGCAGCGGCGCGGCATGCAACAGCCGTGGATGGCACACCGGCGTAATCGCCTCTTCCAGAAACAGCCGGCTGTAAACGCCGCGCCACACGTCAGGTCCGCGGCGAATCACGATATCGGCCCCGCGCAGGCTGGATACCGCATTGTCGCGCCGGGTTTTCAGGCGGATTTCGAGAAACGGATGGCGTTCGCGAAATTGTGACAGCCGCGGCAGCAGCCACTTGGCGGTGAACGTCGGCGGCGCGCTGATGTGCAGCGTGTCGGGCCGGTCACGCGGCAGCAGTCTCGACGTGGCGGCGGCAATGCGCTCCAGCGCGCCGGCGATTTCGCCGCGATAAGCCTGTCCGGCACGCGTCAGCACCACACCGCTCGGCGTGCGCTCGAACAACTTCAATCCGAGCCATTTTTCCAGCGCGCCGATCTGCTTGCTGACCGCCCCGTGCGTGACACACAACTCGGCCGCCGCACGCGAAAAATTTTCATGCCGCGCGACCGCTTCGAACACGCGCAGCGCATTGAGTGGAGGCAGGCGATACATGGCACTCGCTGTGAGAAAAAATCACATCGTAGGCGAAATCTTCTCGATTGCAAATCAAACCGTTCGCCGCCTACGATAAAGCGCTTATCCAGTCCACGAATCTGTTTCGGAGAGGGCCATGAATCGTTTTCGCTACTTCGCGTTGATGTGCGCGTTGTTTGCTGCAGCGCCGGTCGGTCTTGCCGCAGCCGAACCCCAGCCGGCCCAGTCCTATCCAGTGAAACCGGTGCGGCTGGTGGTGCCGTTCTCGCCCGGCGGCGGCACCGACATTCTTGCCCGCACGCTCGGCCAGCAGCTGTCGCAGAAATGGGGCCAGCAGGTGATCGTCGACAACCGCGCCGGTGCCGGCACCATCATCGGCACCGAGGTCGTGGCGAAAGCCGCGCCCGACGGCTACACGGTACTGCTGACCAATATCGCGCTGGCGCTCAATCCGGCGCTGCGCAAGAAACTGCCGTACGACACGCTGAAGGATCTGTCGCCGGTCATTCTCATCGCCTCCCAGCCCAACGCCGTCGCGGCCAACCCCGCGCTGCCGGCGAATTCGATCAAGGAACTCATCGCACTGGCGAAGAAATCGAGCCTGAACTACGCATCGTCCGGAAACGGCGGCGTCGGGCACATCTCGGGGGCGATGTTCGCGCTCGCGATCGGCGCCGACATGGTGCACATTCCGTACAAGGGCGGCGGTCCCGCCGCAATCGACCTGATCGCCAACCGCGTGCCGCTGGCGTTCATCAGCCTGCCGACTGTGATGTCGTACCTCAAATCGGGGCAAGTGAAGGTTCTGGCCATCACCGACAGCAAGCGCTCCGCCGCCGCTCCCGACATTCCGACCGTGTCCGAAACCCTTCCCGGCTTCACGGTCGACAACTGGGTGGGCCTGCTGGCGCCGGCCGGAACACCGCAGCCGGTCATCGACAAGCTCAATACCGACATCCTCGCGATCATTCATCTCGATGCGGTACGGGCGCGCCTGACTGCTCACGGCTTCGACGTCGCCGGCAGCACGCCGGCGCAATTCGGCGAGACCATCCGCTCCGACATGACGAAGTACGCGAAAGTCATCCACAAGGCCGGCATCCACGCCAACTGACGGCCCAGCCGACGGCGATCATATTCAAGGGAAAAATTACCATGGCATTGAGTATCGGCATTCTGCAGGGCGATGACATCGGACTTGAGGTGGTGCCGGAGTGCATCAAGGTAATGCGGGCAGCAGCGGAAAAAACCGGCCTCGCGATCGACTGGCAGCCGCTGCCGATCGCGCGCGAGGCACATCAACGGTTCGGGCATACCATTCCGCCCGACATCCTCGAAGCACTGAGCCGGCTCGACGGCTGGGTACTGGGACCGATCGGACATCGTGAATATCCGCGTGATGAAGCGGGCTGGGTCAACGCCCATCCGGTGCTGCGCCGGCATTTCGAGCTCTACGCCAATTACAAGCCGTTCCGGTCGTATCCGAACCTGCCGTCGGTGCACAAGGACGTCGACCTGTTTTTTTTGCGCGAAACGACCGAAGGATTCAAGGTCGATTGCAACATGTATCGCGGCTACGGCGAATGCCAGCCGACCGAGGACATCGCGATCTCGACGCGTGTGATCACGCGCCGCAAGTGCAACCTGATCGCACGCGCCGCGTTCGAGGTCGCGCGCACGCGTCCACGCCGCAAGGTCACGGCGGTTCACAAGAACACGGTGTTCAAGATGGGCGACGGCCTGTTCGCCGACGAGTGCCGCAAGGTTGCCGCCGAGTTTCCGGATGTGACGTTCGATGAAGTCATCGTCGACACTTTTGCGATGAAGCTGGTGATGAATCCGTGGCAGTACGATGTGGTGGTGACAACCAACATCTACGGCGACATTCTGACCGACGAAGCGGCCGGGCTGATCGGCGGCCTGGGCCTCGCGCCCGGACTCAACGCCAGCGACCGTTACGCGATGGCACAGGCGACGCACGGCTCGGCGCCCGACATCGCCGGTAAAAACATCGCCAATCCGTACGCAATGATCATGTCGGGCAAGATGCTGTTCGACTGGCTCGGCATGAAGCGCGGCGACGCCCGGGCGACCGAGGCCGGCCGCCTGATCGGGCTTGCCGTCGAGCGCGTGATCACCGAAGCACGCTGCCTCACGCCCGATATCGGCGGCAGCGCCGGCACCCGGCAGATGGGAGATGCGATCGCCGCCGCGGTTGCCGCAGCGGACTGATTCCGCAACAGTGCCCGGAAACCGTTCACGCCGGAACCTGCCGGCGCCACCGGTTTTTCGGCACGCTGCTAGCTGTCATCCGTTGGCGAAGATTGCGGTGCGCGCTCTGCGTGCTCGGCGCCGGCCCGCAGCTTGTATGCCTTCACCGCCAATGCCGCGGCCACCCACAACCCGAAGATCACCAGCGGTATCACGATCAGTTTCGGCACAAACAGTGCGACAACCGCCAGTGCCACCAGCACCGCGGCGGCGGTCGCCATCACGCTGGCTTCGGCCGGTCCCAGCACACGGCGGTTGGTCATCGCCGCGCTCACCGCGTTGCCCAGGCGCAGCGCACCGGCCGCCGCGCGCCCCGTGCTGCCGCCACGCAATCCGCGCGCGCGGCGCTCGGGGTGCGGCGGAATGGCGGTGCGCACGCGGCGGCGATTGCCGAGCACGATTTCGGTCGCATTCTCCAGATCGGCGAGATACATCTGCTGCATTTCACGCGCGCAGCCTTCATCTTCCATCGCCACGTCGAGCTCGTAGTTGCCGATCCAGCTCGCGAGATTGAGATTGGTCGAACCGACCCGCGCCCAGCGCTCATCGGCGACTGCGGTCTTCGCGTGCAGCATTGCGCCGTTCCATTCGAACACGCGCACACCGGCTTCCAGCAGCGGCCGGTAGCCGGCGCGCGTGATCGGCGTCAGCGACGGGATGTCGCTCGCACCCGGCACCAGCAGCCGCACGTCGACGCCGTCCAGCGCCGCCGCGCGCAGCGCCTGGACGTAGGTCGAAACGCCGACGAAATAGGTGTCCGTCAGCCACAGGCTACGGCGCGCCATTGCGGCGATCAGCTGATCGAGCCGATAGGGCCCGGCGGTCGCCGGCGCCGTCGCCAGCACGCGCACCGCCACGTCACCGGCCACCGCAATCGATTCCTCCGCCATCAACTCGGCTTCCGGCAGCGGCGTGCCGGCGGCCGCCCACGCCTGCGCAAACGCCTGCATGATGTCGGCGACCGCGGGCCCGCGCAACTCGATGCCGGTATCGCGCCACTGCTCGCGCCGGCGCCGCACGTCACCCACCCACCTGCGGCTGACGCACAGGCCGCTGACGAAGCCCACCTCGCCATCGACGGCGATCATCTTGCGGTGATCACGCGTCAGCCAGCCGAACGGACTGTCGAAGCGCGGCGGGTTGAAGCATCGCACTTCACCGCCCGCTTCGAGCAGCGGGCGCCACAGCTGGCGCGACCCCAGACCGAGCGTGCCCATCCAGTCATAGATCACGCGCACGCGCACGCCGGCATGCGCGCGCTCGGTCAGTGCGGCCGCGAATTCGCGGCCGACCTCGTCGGCGGCAATGATGTAGTTTTCGAAGAAAATGGCGCGCTGCGCACCGCGGATCGCGGCCAGCCACGCCGGATAATTCTCGCTGGCGTTCCGCAGAATGCGCACGCTGTTGCCGGGCGTCAGCGGTGCGCCGGCGGCCCGCGACAACGCCCGTTCGGCCAGTACCCGAGTCAGCGGATCGTGATGCAGCAGATCGCGCGTTTCCATAATGGCGATTGTCGCACAACGTCCCGCGACAGGTGCGCGCCACCCGTCGGCGCGCTACATCAGCACGATGTCATACTGCTCCTGGTTGTAGACGCTCTCGACCTGCAGCGACACCGGCTTGCCGATGAAATCGGACAGCGTCGCGAGGCTTTGCGATTCCTCGTCGAGGAACATGTCGATCACCTGCTGCGACGCCAGGATGCGGAATTCGCGCGCGCTGAACTGGCGTGCCTCGCGCAACAGCTCGCGCGAGATTTCGTAACACACGGTCTGCGCCGTCTTCAACTCGCCGCGCCCCTGGCACACCGGGCACGATTCGCACAGCACGTGCGCCAGGCTCTCGCGCGTGCGCTTGCGCGTCATCTCGACCAGTCCGAGCTGGGTGAAGCCGTTGACCGTCATGCGTGTGCGGTCGCGCGCCAGCGCCTTGCGGAATTCATTGAGCACTGCGTTGCGGTGCTCCTCCGAATCCATGTCGATGAAATCGATGATGATGATGCCGCCGAGGTTGCGCAGCCGCAGCTGGCGCGCGATCACCTGCGCCGCTTCCAGGTTGGTCTTGAAGATGGTGTCGTCGAAGCTGCGCCCGCCGACGAAGCCGCCGGTGTTGACGTCGATCGTGGTCAG
>JBDZVW010000548.1:0-1644 GCA_040255885.1 Betaproteobacteria bacterium | reverse complement strand
TCGCGATTTTCGGCCGCATCTTTCATGGCCTTCACGATCCTGCCGAGTTCGGAGAGCTCGTCATCGGTAATCAGTGCCGCGACCAGCGACACCGCGAGACTCTCCAATACATAACGCACCTGAAAAACGTCCAGCAACGAATACCGGCCCGCAATCTTGCGTTCCGGCCCCGACGCGGCGCGGCGCTCTTCTTCCGACATGACGAACACGCCACGCCCGGGCGCTATCTTCAGAAATCCCAGGCTTTCGAGCGCTGACAATGCTTCGCGCAGCGACGCCCGGCTGACGCGAAGCTGCTCGGCAAGTTCGCGTTGCGACGGCAGCCGCTCGCCTTCCCGCCATGTGCCGCTCAGGATCATGCGCTGGATTTGTTCCAATGCATGATGGGTAACCGGAACTCTGGGCGTCAGCATGGATTTGCGCCCGCGCGGCGCGCAGGCCTGAAAGTATCGATTCGAACAGTGGGTAACATTAAATATCTAATTGATATTTAAAAATAAATTCAGAAATGAGCCACAGCCTTCGCCCGCTTGACAGGTAACCGATCATATCAGACTCCATTCTTGACACGCGCCCTGTATTATGCCACATTGCCTGACAGGTCATACCAGTATGACAATAAATAACGAAAAAAGGATACCCACGCAGTGCAGGATTTTGCAAAAAAATGGGTGAATCTCGCCGACAGCCGGTTTGGCGCGGCGGTCGTGCATGCCACCGACCAGTTCTTCGCGCCTGCGGAGCGCATGCTTGATCCGGAACCGGCGGTATTCATTCCCGGCAAGTATGACGAGAACGGAAAATGGATGGACGGATGGGAAACGCGCCGGCGCCGCGACGGCGGCCATGATTCCTGCATCGTCCGCCTCGGCTGGCCTGGAATCATCAAAGGGGTCGACATCGACACCAGCCATTTCACCGGAAATTTTCCGCCGGCGGCGTCGATCGCCGCGTGCCGTTGCGATGGTGATCCATCGTCGTCCACGCAGTGGACGCCAATAGTGCCCGCCGCCGATCTCAAAGGCGATTCCCATCATTTGCTCGCCGTGCAGAGCGAAACCGCATGGAGTCACATAAGGGTCGATATCCACCCGGACGGCGGCATCGCACGACTGCGCGTATACGGCGAAGTCGTGCGCGACTGGAACGGGGCTGACCGGTCGCAGCCGATCGATGTTGCCGCGCTCGAAAACGGCGGCCGCATCATTGCCTGCAACGATTCACATTTCGGCTCGCCATGGAATCTGCTCGCTCCCGGACGCGGAAAAACCATGGGCGACGGCTGGGAAACGCGCCGTCGCCGCGAGCCGGGCAACGACTGGGTGATCCTGGCGCTGGGGCATGCCGGCACCATCACGCGGATCGAAGTCGATACGGCTCACTTCAAGGGCAATTTTCCGGACCGATGCTCGATCCAGGCCGCCCGAAGCGGGCATGCAACCGATGAATCACTGATCACGCAGTCGATGTTCTGGCCGACACTGCTGGCGGAACAGAAGCTCGAGATGGACCGATGCCACGTTTTTGACGGCGCAATCGCCGATCTCGGCGCGGTCACCCATGTTCGTTTCAACATCTTTCCGGATGGCGGTGTCAGCCGGCTGCGGCTGTTCGGGCGGCTTGCCGCGGAGCCGGGCCGGTGAG
>JBDZVW010000168.1:0-6192 GCA_040255885.1 Betaproteobacteria bacterium | reverse complement strand
GACAGTATGCCGGACAGCGCGTCGACGTGCGCGAGGCGGGTGCCGGCGTTGACGTAAACGATGGTGCCGGCCAGCATGCCGACCTGGCTCACCCAGTAAAACGTGCGCACGCGCAGCGAGGTCAACCCGCTGACCAGGTTGATTATGAAAAATGGAAACGCCGGTACCAGGCGCAGCGCAAACAGGTAGAAGGCGCCGTCGCGCGCGATGCCGGCGTCGACGGATTTCAGGTGTTCGCCGAAACGCCGCTGAACCATGTCGCGCAACACGAAGCGCGACGCGAGAAAGGCGAGGGTGGCGCCGATCGTCGATGCGAACGATACCAGGACGGTACCCCACGCCAGCCCGAACACCGCGCCGCCGACCAGCGTCATCAGTGCGGCGCCGGGCAGCGACAATCCCGCCACGGCGACGTAGATCGCGAAGAACAGTGCGCCGGTCGCGAACGGATGCGCGGCGTAATAGGCGGCGATGCGCGCCTGTTCGGATTTGAGTGCCGCAAGATCGAAAAAGCGGCCGAGATCGAAAATAAAAAAGGCCGCGATGATCACCGCGACCGCGATCGCGACGCCGAGTCTGGCCTTGTTCACTGCGCCGTGTCCGCTTGGTGCCCGCAGTGTCCCGTGCCGTCCGGCAAAATTCAGCTGTGCAGCGCGCCGCCGCAACTGCTGCCCTGGCCCGCGGTACAGCCGTAGCAGTGGGCGCCGACCACGATCGGGTTGCCTTCGAGATCGCTGCCGATCAGATCGGCGAGGCGCCGCCGCGGCTGTCCCTGGTGGCGCAGCGTCAGCCCCAGCATCTGGTTGAAGTCGCAATCGTAGACATAGCCGCGCCAGTCCACCGACAGCAGTGTGCGGCACATTACCGATTCCAGGTTGGCCGGCTGATACGCATTGCGCAGCAGCGCCATGTAATGCGCGAACTGGCCCTTCGAGATCAGCGTGCTGCCGAAGCGCTGGATCGGCATGTTGGCGAGCACATAGAGCCGGTTGAACGTGATGCCGTAGCTGGCGCCGAGGTGGCGGCGGTAATCGCCTTCCAGCTCGATCTGCGACGGCGGCAGCACTGCGCCCTGCGGGTTGTACACCAGGTTCAGCGCGAGCGGCGAGTCCGGCCGGCCGTAGCCCAGCGCGTTGAGCTGCCGCAGCCCGCGGATGCTGGCCGCGTAAACCCCGTTGCCGCGCTGGCGGTCGACGTTGGCCTCGAGATAGCACGGCATCGACGCGATGATCTCGACGCCGTGGTCGGCGAGGAAGCGGGCCAGTGCTTCGTGGCCCGCTTCCTCCAGGATGGTGAGATTGCAGCGGTCGATCACGTGCGTGCCGATCGCGCGGGCGGCGGTAACCAGTTCGCGGAAATAAGGATTGAGCTCGGGCGCACCGCCGGTGATGTCGAGCGTCGTGACGCCGGA
Organism: Betaproteobacteria bacterium; assembly: GCA_040255885.1. Classification (GTDB taxonomy): domain Bacteria; phylum Pseudomonadota; class Gammaproteobacteria; order Burkholderiales; family JBDZVW01; genus JBDZVW01. The sequence continues at coordinate 4,781 of JBDZVW010000168.1, read as the reverse complement.
GCCGGCGAGAAACGCGATGATGTCGTCGACGACTTCATGCGCCATGGTTTCGGTGCGGTTCGGCCCTGCGCCGACGTGGCAGTGCACGCACGACTGGTTGCATTTGTAGCCGAGATTGACCTGCAGCGTTTCCAGCTTGCGGCGGCGGATCGCAGGAAAATCGGTCGTTTCGAGCAGCGGCAGTGTGGCGTGCATCCGGTTTCTCCATTCCCACTGTAAACGCGTTCCGCGCCGCCGCTATTCCGCGCGATGGTGGGGCGGCACACGCCGCATGATAGCAAACGCAGGGCGCGGCCGCTTTGCCGGCACCGGCCGCGGCCGAGCCGGGCATTTCGTCGGCTGCGGTTCGCGTTGACCGTACGGCGCGGGATGCGCTATGTTTACCGCTTTTCCGCCGATTGATTGCGGCGGTTCGTGATGGCACAGTCGCCGAAACCCGGAAAACAGAACGATCCAGCACCTCCGCCGAGCTTTGAAGCCGCGCTGGCCGAGCTCGAAAGCCTCGTCGCCGGCATGGAAGCGGGACAGATGTCGCTGGAACAGTCGCTCGCGGCTTACAAGCGCGGCGCACAGCTGCTCGAATTCTGCCAGGCGGCGCTGGCCGACGCGCAGCAGCAGGTCAAGATCCTCGACGCCAACATACTCAAGAACTTCAGCGGTGCAGACGACTCCGAGTGACTTTCGGGACTGGGCGTACCGCCATCAGCAGCTCGCCGAATCCCGTCTCTCCGAACTGCTGCCGTCGCCCGAGATCGCGCCGCAGCGGCTGCATCAGGCGATGCGCTATGCGGCGCTGGGCGGCGGCAAGCGTATCCGGCCGCTGCTGGCCTTTGCCGCCGGCGAGATCGCGGGCGCCGATGCCGGACGTGTCGCGACCGCGGGCGCGGCGGTCGAAATGATCCATGCCTACTCGCTGGTGCACGATGATCTGCCATGCATGGACGACGACGCGCTGCGCCGCGGCAAGCCGACCTGCCACGTGCAGTATGACGAGGCCACCGCGCTGCTGGTCGGCGATGCGCTGCAGAGCCTGGCGTTCCAGGTGCTGGCCGAGCATCGGCTGGCCGACGATCCCGCAGCGCAGCTCGAAATGACGAAAATACTGGCGACGGCCGCCGGTTCGCGCGGCATGGCCGGCGGCCAGGCGATCGACCTGGAGGCGGTCGGCAGGCAGCTCACGCTGCCCGAGCTCGAGTTCATGCACATCCACAAGACCGGCGCGCTGATCCGCGCGGCGGCGCTGCTGGGCGCTCACTGCGGTCACGGGCTGGATGGTGACGAGCTGACGCGGATTGACCACTTCGCAAAATACACCGGCCTCGCGTTCCAGGTGGTGGACGACGTGCTCGACGCCGAAGGCACCACGGCGACGCTCGGCAAAACCGCCGGCAAGGATGCGCGCGAACGCAAGCCGACCTATGTCAGCGCACTGGGCGTGGCCGAATCGAAACGGTTCGCGCGCGAATTGAAGGATCATGCGTTCGGCGCGCTGGCGCCGTTCGGCGCGCGTGCGGAGCGGCTGCGCCAGCTGGCCGATTTCGTCGTGCAGCGGGAGTTCTGAAAATAATCAATCCGCTTTTTACCGCAGAGGCGCAGAGGCCGCAGAGGGACGCAGAGGAAAGCCCAAACCGGAGAAGTTCTTTGCGGCTTTTCTTTGCGCCTTCGCGCCTTTGCGGTTATTGCTTTTCTCCGCGTTTCTCCGCGCCCCTGCGCCTCTGCGGTTACGGTTTTAACCTGATTTCTGTTTTTCTTTGCGTCCCTTTGCGTCTTTGCGCCTCTGCGGTTATCGCTTTTTCTCTGCGTTTCCCCTGCGCCTCTGCGCCTCTGCGGTTATAGCTGTTTTTGCTTTTCGGGCATGTACGAACTTCTCGAAACCATCAACGACCCGGCTGATCTGCGCCAGCTCGATCGCCGCCAGCTGCTGCAGCTGGCGGACGAGCTGCGGCGGTTCCTGCTTGAATCGGTCAGCGGGACCGGCGGCCATCTGTCATCCAATCTCGGCACGGTGGAGCTGACGATCGCGCTGCATTACGTGCTCGACACGCCGCACGACCGGCTGGTTTGGGACGTCGGGCATCAGACCTACGGGCACAAGATCCTCACCGCCCGCCGCGAGCAGATGAAGCGGCTGCGCATGTGGCAGGGGTTGTCCGGTTTTCCGCGCCGCGCCGAAAGCGTCTACGACACGTTCGGCACCGCGCATTCCAGCACGTCGATCAGCGCCGCGCTCGGCATGGCGGTGGCGGCGAAGCTGGCCGGGGAAAAGCGCCGTGCGGTGGCGGTGATCGGCGACGGCGCGATGACCGCCGGCATGGCGTTCGAGGCGCTCAACAACGCCGGCGCGATGGACGTCGATCTGCTCGTGGTACTGAACGACAACGACATGTCGATTTCGCCGCCGGTCGGTGCGCTGAACAAGCATCTGGCAAAGCTGATGTCGGGGCGCTTCTACACCGCGGCGAAAGCGGCCGGCAGCAAGGTGCTGGGCGAGTTCGCGAAGCGCGTCGAGGAGCATGTGAAAGGCATGGTGGTGCCGGGCACGCTGTTCGAGGAGTTCGGCTTCAACTACATCGGTCCGATCGACGGCCACGATCTCAATGCGCTGATCCCGACATTGCGCAATATTACGAGCCTGGGCGGACCGCAGTTTCTGCACGTCGTCACGCGCAAGGGCCAGGGTTACAAGCTGGCCGAGGCCGATCCGGTGCTCTATCACGGCGTGTCGAAGTTCCAGCCCGACGCCGGTATCGTCGGCGGCAAGTCGGGCGGCAAACCGACCTATACGCAGGTCTTCGGCGACTGGCTGTGCGACATGGCGGCGCAGGACGAGCGGCTGGTCGGCATCACCCCGGCGATGCGCGAAGGCTCCGGGCTGGTGAAATTTGCGGAGCGGTTTCCGCAGCGCTATTTTGACGTCGGCATCGCCGAGCAGCATGCGCTGACTTTTGCCGCGGGACTTGCCTGCGACGGCCGCAAGCCGGTGGTCGCGATCTACTCGACTTTTCTGCAGCGCGCGTACGATCAGCTGATCCACGACATCGCGATCCAGAATCTGCCGGTGATGTTCGCGATCGACCGTGCCGGGCTGGTCGGCGGCGACGGCGCGACGCACAACGGCAGCTTCGATCTGACCTATCTGCGCGGCGTGCCCAATCTCACCATAATGGTGCCGGCTGACGAGGACGAATGCCGGCAGATGCTGTACACGGCGTTCCGGATGGATACGCCGGCCGTGGTGCGCTATCCGCGCGGCAGCGGCCCGGGCGTGGCGATCCGCCACGAAATGGCAGCGCTGCCGCATGGCCGCGGCGAGATCCGCCGCCGTGGCGGGGGTACGCCGAAAATCGCGATTCTGGCATTTGGCAGCATGCTGGCGCCAAGTCTTGCCGCGGCCGAAACGTTGGACGCGACGGTGGCCAACATGCGCTTCGTGAAGCCGCTCGATGACGCACTGGTGGCGCAGCTCGCCGGCGCGCACGATCTGCTGGTGACGGTGGAGGAGAACGTGGTGATGGGCGGCGCCGGCAGTGCGGTGCTGGAATCGCTGCAGCGTCAGGGATTGACGCCGCCGGTGCTGCAGCTCGGCCTGCCGGATCGGTTCATCGACCAGGGCGACCCGGCGCTGCAACTGGCAGACTGCGGATTGAATGCCGATGGCATTGTCGCCTCTATTCGACTGAAGCTTGACGGCAAGTAGTATACTGACCTTATTTGCAATGGCGTTGCCGCCACGCAGCGCATCACCCGATGGACAAGCCGACCCAGATCGCAGCTCACGCGATTTCCGAAGACGAAATCGACGGGTACGCGAAGATCGACCAGTACAACCCGAAGACCATTCAGCGTATTGCGGAAAAGTATCGCGATATCCTGATCGACATCGGCGAGGATCCCGATCGCGAGGGGCTGGTCAAGACGCCGGAGCGCGTGGCCAAGGCGTTGCAGTTTCTGACACACGGCTACGATCTTGATCCGGCAGCGATCCTGCGTTCCGCGATGTTCCGCGAGGAATACCAGCAGATGGTGATCGTCAAGGACATCGAGGTCTATTCGATGTGCGAACACCATATTCTGCCGTTCTTCGGCAAGGCGCATGTCGCGTACATTCCGGACGGCCACATCGTCGGTCTGTCGAAGATCCCGCGCGTGGTCGACGCCTTTGCGCGCCGGCTGCAGGTGCAGGAGCGCCTGACGGTCGACATCCGCAACTGCATCCAGGAAACGCTGCAGCCGATGGGCGTGGCGGTGGTGATCGAAGCGCAGCACATGTGCATGGTGATGCGCGGCATTCAGAAGCAGCATTCGATCGCGACCACGTCGGCGTTCACCGGCGAGTTCCGGCATGAGCGCACGCGTTCCGAATTCATGCGCCTGATTTCGTCGTAGTGCTTCTGATGTTCCAGCATTCCGCATCAGCATGACTCGCAGGACCGCCGAATACATCGTCGAGCAGATTCTGCCCGACGTGCGCCAGGGCCGCATGATCATCCTGGTCGATGCCGAGGATCGCGAGAACGAGGGCGACTTGTTCGTCGCCGCCGAGCGCGCGACGCCCGATGCGATCAATTTCATGACGACGCATGGCCGCGGACTGGTATCGCTGGCACTGACGGAAGAGCGGCTGCGTGCGCTCGGCCTGCAGCTGATCACCGACGATCAGGGCAACACTACCCGCTTCAGCACCGCGTTCGCGACGCCGATCGACGCGCGCGAGGGGGTGTCGTCGGGCATGTCGGCCCACGACCGTGCGCGCACCATTGCGGTCGCGATCGCCGACGGCA
>JBDZVW010000167.1:0-6207 GCA_040255885.1 Betaproteobacteria bacterium | reverse complement strand
TGCCGAAGCTGCCGTCGAGCACGTGGCGGCCGTTGAACGTGGTCTGCTGCGAAATCCGCGTGATTTCGGCCAGCCGCTGCTGCACTTCCGCGTCGAGCGCGGCACGGTCGGAATCGGAGTTCGTCGCGTTCGCCGATTGCACCGCCAACTCGCGGATGCGTTGCATGTTGTTGGTCACCTCGGCCAGCGCCGATCCGGTGGTCTGCGCCAGCGAGATGCCGTCGTTGGCATTGCGTACTGCCTGATCGAGACCGTTGATCTGGGTGGTGAAGCGGGTCGCAATCGCGAGCCCCGCGGCGTCGTCCTTGGCGCTGTTGATGCGCAGGCCCGAGGACAGGCGCGCCAGTGCGGTGTTCAGCGCGTTCTGCGAGGTCGTGAGGTTGCGCTGCGCATTGAGCGAAGCGACGTTGGTGTTAATGACTAGCGGCATTTGAGTCTCCTTTGCCTGACACTGAATAATCCGGTGAACGCACCGGCGACTTTTCGGTTTTCATCCAGTGGATTCAAACCGCCTTCAGCAGGCTTATCGGACAACGGGCGGAAAACCTTAACAGTCTGTTGAAAAACCGTGATGCCGTGCCTGTCATGATGCGTGTCCCTGATTGCCGCTCCCATTGATCAGTGCGTAGGCCGGATTAGCCCGAAGGGCGTAATCCGACATGCATTCATTGCCTTCACGATCTCTATAACCATGGTGCCGGCCGCTTCCGTCCCGGCCTGCGTCCGCTCGCATACAGGCTGCCATGATGCGCCTGCACCGTATTTATGAAGGCGTGATTAACGTGTCAAAACGAGCGCTGTTCCGCGCTTGTGCGTGTAAGGAATTTTCTTACATGAAGATTGGATGACAGCTGATTTAAGTTTCGGCACGGCAAACCGATAATGGCGTCAAGTCGAATTCCGGCGGCGTCGATGACCGGAACGTTTTAACAGGGGGGCATCATGAAAAAAACAGAGCAATTACTGGAAGAAATCCGCGAAACGAATCTGACCTACCTGATCCTGGCGCAGAAGATGATCCGGGCCGACCGCGTGCAGGCGCTGTTCCGGCTTGGCGTCAGCGAGGCGGTGGCCGACATTCTGGAAAACCTGTCGATCGCGCAGATCCTGAAGATCGCCGCCAGCAACATGCTGATGTGCGGCTTCCGCTTCAGTGACGAGATAGTGTGGAATCTGCTGACACGCGACAGCGCGGACAGCAATGTCGAGCAGGTGCATGCGGCGATCCTGATGGCCGGCGCCGCTGCGGAGGCCGCATGACGCGCCGCCGCAGCGTGGTCGACGACGCGCGCGAAGTGCGCATCGCGAGCGAGCTGGTCGAGCTCGGTGCGCGGGTGCAGGTGCTCGAAACCGAGACCGGCCTGTCGCGCGAGCGGCTGCTGCGACTGTACAAGGAGATCCGCAAGAAATCCCCGCCGCGCGGCATGCTGCCGTTCTCGACCGACTGGTTCATGGCCTGGTTGCCGAACGTCCATTCGTCGCTGTTCATGCAGATTTATCAGAACGTTATCCAGGGCAGCGAGCTCGACGAGATCGAGGCGATCATCCAGGCATACCGCCTGTATCTCGAATATCTGCACACCGCCGGGCTGACCCAGGTGCTGTCGTTCACGCGCGCCTGGCGGCTGGTGAAGTTCGTCGACGCGGCAATGCTGCGGACCGTGCCGTGCACCCATTGCGGCGGTCATTTCGTCGTGCACACGATGGAACTGTACGATCATTTCGTGTGCGGGCTGTGCCGCATGCCGTCGCGCGCCGGCCAGACCGGCGGCTTCCGGACCGAGCGGCGGGAGCGGGCCGCCGTCCATTAAACGCCATCCTTCAGCGGTGTTACCGCCGCGAACAAGCATTGTCCGGTTGGGAGCGGGCGGCGCTTTGCGCCGCCCGCTGCCGCATCGGCTCGTCATCTCTCACGGGCCGCACACTAAAGAATTGCGCCGCGATGCCGACATTTGGATGAGCCTGCTGCCATTGGCGGCGCAACTAAAACAAGCGGACGACGCCGCGCATGCCGGCACCGGCCGCGGTGACGGGATGCCGGTTCGGGACAATGCTGGTTTTTTTGGGTTACGTGATCGTGCTCGCATCGGTCTTTGGCGGTTTTGCGCTGACCGGCGGGCATCTGGGTGCGATGTATCAGCCGACCGAGCTGCTGATCATCGGCGGCGGCGCCGTCGGCGCGTTCGTGGTCGGCAATCCGTTCGGCACGCTGAAGGCGACGGCCCGTTCGCTGCCGCTGATACTGAAGGCATCGAAGTGCGACAAGGCGCTCTACCTGGAACTGATGGGTCTGCTCTACGAGGTGCTCAACAAGGCGCGCAAGGACGGCCTGATGGCGCTCGAAAACGACGTCGAGCATCCGTACGACAGCCCGCTGTTCACGCGCTACCCGAAGGTGATCTCCAGCCATCGGCTGATGGAATTCATCACCGACTACCTGCGGCTGATGGTCAGCAGCAATCTGAATTCGATCGAAATCGAAGGCCTGATGGAGCAGGAAATCGAAACCCATCATCACGAGGCGGAGGTGCCGATGCACGCGATCCAGCGCGTCGGCGACGGGTTGCCGGCGTTCGGCATCGTGGCGGCGGTGATGGGTGTGGTGCACACGATGCAGTCGGTCGGCGTGCCGCCGGCGGAACTGGGACGATTGATCGCGCACGCGCTGGTCGGCACGTTTCTTGGAATCCTGCTGTCATACGGCTTCGTCAGTCCGCTCGCCGGCCGGCTGGAGCAGAACGTGGACGAATCGATGAAGCTGCTCGACTGCATCAAGGTGACGCTGCTGGCGAGCCTCAACAATTACCCGCCGGCGATCGCGATCGAGTTCGGCCGCAAAGTGCTGTACGCGGTCGAGCGCCCGAGCTTCGACGAGCTCGACGCGCATTTGCGGCAGGTCAGGCGATGATGGCGGTCATTGACCTCGGCACGGATCAGCGACATGGCTAAACCGCCCAAAGAACAGCCGATCGTGATCCGGCGCAGCAAGCGCAGCGCCAAAACGTTTCATGGCGGCATGTGGAAAATCGCCTATGCGGATTTCGTGACCGCGATGATGGCGTTTTTTTTGCTGATGTGGCTGATGGGGTCGACCACGCAGTCGGATCTGAACGGTATTGCCGAGTACTTCAGCACGCCGCTGGAGGTGGCGCTGACCGGCGGCCCGCGCAATTCGCAGAGTGCCGGGGTGATGCACGGCGGAGGCACCGATTTCAGGCGGGTTCAGGGACAGGTCCGGCACGGCACGCTGCCGCCGAAGGTGAAGGTGGCACGCATCCGCCCGAAGCCGGTCGCTACCGTGCAGCCGCCGACGCCCGAGCAGACGCAAAAGCAGTCGAAAACGCAAGCGCAGGCGCAGCCGGTCGATCTGGACGCCGCGCGCACACGCGTCGAGCAGGAAGATCGCAAACGGCTGAACGCGTTGAAGCAGCGACTGGAACACGCGATCAGCGCCAATCCCATGCTGCTGTCGTTTCGCAATCAGCTGCGCCTCGATCTCACCCGCGAAGGGCTGCGCATCCAGATCGTCGACGATCAGAACCGTCCGATGTTCGACAGCGGCAGCACGGTGCTGAAGAGTTATGCGAAGTCCATCCTGCACGAGCTGGTTGCGCTGCTGAACGGCGTGCCAAACCGCATCTCGGTGGCCGGCCATACCGATGCCGCGCAATACACGCGCGGCACGCGCGGCTACAGCAACTGGGAACTGTCGACGGCTCGAGCCAATGCGGCACGGCGGGAACTGGTGGCGGACGGTCTCGACGACCACAAGATCATACGCGTCGTCGGGCTGGGCACGGCAGTGATGCTGGACCAGGCCGATCCGCTCGATCCGGTCAACCGGCGCATCAGCATTACGGTGCTGAACCGGAAAACGGAACAGGAAATCATGAGCGACGGCGTCAGGCTGAGCGGCGCGGCACTCAGGACCGTGCCGACAGCCGCCACGGCGGCGAGTCCGGATGGCGCGCAATCGCCGTCCGCCCGCAGCACGGTGAAAGCGGACGGGGCGCCGGCCGGCGCTTCAATGTGATGGAGCATGCGATGGACAATGCGAACATGAAGTTTCTGATAGTCGATGACTTTTCCACGATGCGGCGCATTGTCCGCAATCTGCTGAAGGAAATCGGCTATGGCAATGCGGACGAGGCCGAGGATGGATCGGTCGCGCTGAACAAGCTGAAGGGCGCGCCGTACGATTTCGTCGTCAGCGATCTCAACATGCCGAACATGAACGGCTTCGACCTGCTGCGCTCGATCCGCGCCGACCAGGCGCTGAAAGCGCTGCCGGTACTGCTGGTGACGGCCGAGGCGAAAAAGGACGACATCATCACCGCCGCGCAGATCGGCGCCAGCGGCTACATCGTGAAGCCGTTCACCAAGGCGACACTGGAAGAAAAAGTGAACAAGATTCTGCAGAAACTGCAGGCGTGAGGGGAGATGTGCGATGACGGGCATGATGGTCGATCATGACAATGGAGAAGATCTGGACGCGCTGTTCGAGCGTGTTGCAGCCGAGCGCTGCGCGGCCGAAAGCGACGCACGGCCGGCATCAGCGGCAGTGGCCGCCGTGCCGCCGGACGGCGATGAAAACATGTTCCGGCGCGTCGGCCAGCTGGCGCGCACGCTGCACAACGCGCTGCGCGAGCTGGGCTACGACCAGGCGATCGAAAGCGCCGCCAGCTTTCTGCCCGATACCCGTGACCGCCTGACGTACATCGCAACGCTGACCGGCCAGGCGGCGGAACGCGTGCTGGGTGCGGTCGAACACGGCCAGGGATTGCAGCGCGCGATCGAAAGCGACGCGCAGGCGCTCGATGTGCGCTGGCAACAGCTGTACGCGGGGCAATTGAGCGTCGAGGAATTCCGCGAGCTGGCTGGCGCCACGCGCGATTTCATCGGCGGGCTGCCGCAGCGCGCGCAGGAAACCCATGCGCAGCTGCTGGAGATCATGATGGCGCAGGACTTTCACGACCTGACCGGACAGGTGATCAAGAAGGTGGTCGAGCTCGCGCGCAATCTCGAAACGCAACTGGTGGCACTGCTGATCGAGACCAGCCGCATCGAACGGCCCGAGGGTGAGGGGCTGTCCGGACCGGTGGTGCGCGCGGAAGGGCGCAACGACGTGGTAACTGATCAGCAGCAGGTCGACGAACTGCTGGGATCACTGGGTTTCTGATCAAACGTTTTCGCCGGCCGCCGCAGCCGGTCAGAACCTGTCTCATGAATATTCATGAGACAGGTTCTATGGTTGTCCCCTTCGGGATGCCGGGCCGCCGGCAGCGTGTTGTGCCGGCCATCGCTCGGCATCCCACTTTTTTCCAGGTTTTCCAAGCGTTCAAATAGCGGCCCAAATCGTCTGTTATTCGCGTCATTGAAATGATCGCGTGACGCAATAATGCCGGTATCCACTATTGGATCCGGCAATGGCTGAAGAAAGCGATCAGGAACGCAATTATCCGGCGACCTCGCGGCGCCTGGAGCAGGCGCGCGAACGCGGGCAGGTGGCGCGCTCACGCGAGCTGGCAGCCGCAACGGCGGCGCTGGTCACCGTGCTGGCGTTCTGGGTCGGCGGTTCCTCGCTGCTTTCGCACTGCGCCGCGATCACCGGCGACGGCCTGCGCCTCACCCGCGACATGGCATTCGATCCGGCGCAACTGACATTGCGGCTGGGACATCTTTCCGCGGCCGCGCTGCTGATGCTGGCGCCGCTGTTCGGTGTGCTGCTGGTGGCGACGCTCGCCGGGCCGCTGACGATGAGCGGCTGGCTGCTGGCGCCGCAAGCGCTGATGCCTGATTTCTCGCGCCTGAATCCGTTGCGCGGCGCGCGCAACCTGGTATCCGGACATTCTGCCGTCGAGCTGCTGAAGGCACTGGCAAAGTGCGCACTGCTCGGTGGCATCGCCGTCGCGGTGCTGTTGCACGACCGCGGCGGCCTGCTGCGGCTGACGGCACAGGCGCCGTCAGCGGCGCTGCGCGATCTCGGCGGCATGCTGCTGTCGGCGTGTTTCGCGCTCAGCGGCGGGCTGGCGCTGATCGCCGCGATCGACGTTCCCTATCAATTGTGGCGTCACCATCACAGCCTGCGCATGACACGCGAGGAAGTACGGCAGGAGCAGCGCGAGATGGAAGGCGATCCGCAGCTCAAGTCACGCATTCGCAACGTGCAGCGCACGATGGCACGCAAGCGCATGATGGCGGCGGTGC
>JBDZVW010000166.1:0-6228 GCA_040255885.1 Betaproteobacteria bacterium | reverse complement strand
CGCGACGGCTCGACCATTTCCGGAAAGTTGCCGTTGTCCCACGGAAACTTTCCGGACTCGACGATCACGCCGCCCATAGTCGTGCCGTGGCCGCCGATGTACTTGGTCGCAGCATGCACCACGATGTCGGCGCCGAATTCGATCGGCCGGCACAGGTACGGTGACGGAAAGGTATTGTCGACAATCAGCGGCACGCCCGCCTCATGTGCGATCGCGGCGACCGCTGCGATGTCGAGCACGTTGATGCGCGGATTACCGATAGTCTCGGCGAACACCGCTTTGGTTTTCGGCGTGATCGCACGCCGGAAATTCTCCGGATCGTCCGGCTCGACGAAGCAGGTTTCGATGCCGAGCTTGCGCAGATTGACGTCGAACAGCGCATAGCTGCCGCCGTAGAGCGTGCTCGCTGCGACCAGTTCGTCACCGCTCTTCAGCAGCGTCAGCAGCGCCACCATCTCGGCCGCCATGCCGGTCGCGGTGGCAAGCGCCGCGCGGCCGCCTTCGAGCGCCGCCATGCGTTCCTCGAACACCGCGGTGGTCGGATTCATCAGCCGCGTATAGACGTTGCCGAAGGTCTGCAGATTGAACAGGCTTGCCGCGTGATCCGCGCTATCGAATACGTACGAAGTGGTCTGGTAAATCGGCACCGCGCTCGCGCCGGTCGCCGGGTCCGGAAGCTGCCCCGCATGCAGGCACAGGGTTTCAATGCCGAATTTACGGTCGGACATGATCAGCTTCCTTTAAGTGGCCTCAATACACCAGATACCGCGGCCGCTTGCCGGAGATGATGCCGGTATTGACGCCGACCCAGTTAAGTCCGCCGAACAGCCGCGCATATTCGATCTTGACGCAGCGGTCCATCACCACGTCGAGACCCGCGGCGCGTGCCCGGATGGCGGCCGCTTCGTTGATCACGCCGATCTGCATCCACAGCACCTTCGCACCGATCGCAATCGCGTCATCGGCGATCGCCGGAATTTCCTCACTGCGCCGGAAGCAGTCGACGATATCGACCCGCTGCGGAATGTCGGCCAGCCGCGGATAACATTTCTGTCCCAGTACTTCGGCGTAGCGCGGGTTGACCGGAATCACGCAATAGCCGTGATCGAGCATGTATTTCGCGGCGAAGTAGCTCGGACGATACCAGTGGTCCGACAACCCGACGATCGCGATCACGCGATTGTCGCGATAGATGCGCCGCAGCGTCACGACATCGACGTCGAGCCCCGGCACCGGCTTTTGTGTTGCAGTCGTCACGTGCGCAGCGTCGGATTGAGCGTATAGGTGCCGGTGACCGCCGCCTGTGCCAGCACGTGTCCCTTGATCGCGGCCAGTACGTCGGGCCCCTTGAACGCGCCCTCGACCGGACAGCGCTCGATGTCGAGCGCGTACAACGTGAATACGTAATGATGCATGATCTCGTCGTTCCACGGCGGGCACGGTCCGTCGTAACCGAAATAGTCACCGGCCATGTCCTTGTCCGATGCAAACCAGCCGGTGTAGTCGTTGATGCCCTGGCGCGTGCCGCGCGGCCCGGCGGGCCCATTCTTGCCGCGCGCCGTGACGCCGTCCGAAAATTCGCCGGCCGCGATGCCGCCGCTGTCCGGCACCAGGTCGACCAGCACCCAGTGATAGAAATCGACGCGCGGCAGCGCCGCCGGCACGCTGCGTCCCTCCTGGTTGACGTCGTCGCCACGGCTCGGCACGTCGGAATCGCAGCAGATCAGCGCCAGCGATTTCGTTCCGGCCGGCAGGTCGCTCCACGTGAAATCGGGATTGCGGTTCGCGGACAGTCTGATATGGGTCGCGGCATCGGGCGCACCGAACGCGAACACGTCCGGAATCATGCCTTCATTGACGAACGCGGCAGTTGCAAGCTTCATCGTTATCCTCCGGTTTTCGCTGATTATAACAAGGTGGTTCACCGTTTCGCGGACGCCGGCATCAGCGCCTCCAGCCGATGCGTGCGTTGTTCCTTCGGCAGTGCGGCCAGTTTTTTGACCGCGGCATAGAATGCCGGCAGATCGCCATGTTTCTGTTTCAGCAATGCCTGAAACGCCGGCACGAAACGCGTATAGATGGCGACCGATGCCAGCGTCGCATTGTTGACGCGCTGTCCCGCCCACGGATCATAGCCGTTGAATCCCCATTGCGCCTTGAGCGCCCGGTAATCGTGGTCGAGCGCCCGGAAAATCTCCGCCTTGCGCTGCAGCTTCACGGCGTCGCTGGCGTCGGATGCGTAAAGCGTCTTCAACCGCTCGCGATAGGTCGTCACCAGCCGTGTGAACGCATTCCTGAAGCCTCGCGCATGTTCGAATTGCGTGCGCCGCCGCGGATCATCCTGAGTCGCCAGCCAGCGCTTTACACCTTCGAGCTGTACCGTGACCGCCCACGATTCGTTGAACATGCTGTCGTCGCGCACGTAGACCATCTGATGCGCCAGCTCGTGGAAAATCAGGCCGGCCACTTCGGTCTCCGGATAACGGATGAAGGTACTGAGCACTGGATCGTTAAACCACCCCAGCGTCGAATAGGCCGGCACGCCGCCGATGAACACGTCATCGCCCTGCGCCTCGAGGCCGGCGGCAAATTTCGCCGCGTCCGCGCGCGAAAAATAGCCGCGGTAATCGACGCAGCCGACGAAGGCAAAACACCACTTGACCGGCTCAATCGACAATCGCGGCGCGGCAAATACGTTCCACACCACGAACGGGCGGTGCAGATCGACATAGGCATGGTAGCTGCCGTTGTCGGGCTCATGCAATTCGCGGCTTGCGAAATTGCGGATCTGCACCACTTCGGCCAGCTTGTGCCTCAGCTGCGGCGGCGTCTGCGGATCGGCCAGCACGCTGCTGATCGGACGCTGCTGGCGCCAGATGCTGAACTGTCCCTGCATCGACTGCAGGTAATAACCGAAATTCGCGCAGCCGCCGATCAGCGGTAGCGTCAGCAGCACGCACAGCCGGCGCCCCCATCGCGCGACAGCCGTATCAACCATCGCGTCCCCGGTCAACCGTCGAAGCTGCCATGATCGATGAATGCCAGCGCCTGTCGCGCCACCGCGTTCGAGAACATCATGCCGGTGTGGCTGACGGGCAGCACGATCTGCGCGCGCATGCCCGGCACGCCGGTTTCGGCAACACTGACGACACCGTCGTTTGGAACCGGCAATTCCGGCGCCACGATCCGGCCCAGGCCCCGATTTTTCGATCCGGCGATGACGCCGATTTCGAAACGGCTCCAGTCGCCGCGTTTGTCGCGCTGCAGCCATTCACTGATGCTGCAGCCGAGCATCGCGCAGCCGGCACGGCTGCGGCCCAGCGCAACGGCAGCCGTGCTGCCCTGGTACGGGCTGCCGAGCAGCACCACGCGCCCCGGACGCGCCGGCGGCGCCTGCCGCAGCATGTCGAGAATGACAATGCCGCCCAGGCTGTGTCCCACCAGGTGTATGCGTTCGTCATCGAGTCGCGCGCAGAACGAGCCGAGCCGCCGCGCGTTCTGCTCGAGCGTCAGCTGCATCGTCGGATAGGAATAGGCGACCGCACGGTAGCCGCTGCGTGCGATACGGCGGCGCTGTAGCGTCAGCGCCACGCCGTGCATCCACAAACCGTGCACCAGCACCACCCATTCCGCACGGACCGGCATCGCTCACATCGGCGTTACCGCGTCCGCCCCCAGATGATCGACGTCGCCCCATGTCTCGACCGCCCAGCAGCCGCCGTCGCATCGCAGTACGTTCAGTCCGGCATTGAACAACTGGAAGTTGCGCGGTGCAGTGAGCGGCTGGCCCGTCACGTGGCGATAAATACTGCCGAGCACCATGCCATGACTGACCGCGACCACCGTCTCGCCGGCGTGCCGTCCGACGATGTCATCGAGAAACGCCACTGCCCGCGCCGCACATTGACACGCACTTTCGCCGCCGGGCACGGCGTAATCCGGATCAACGCCGCGGAACAGCTGATGCTCATGCGGGAAATCGCGCATCATTTCTTCGTGGGTCAGCCCTTCGAAGATGCCGAAACCGCGTTCCCGCAGGCGCGGCTCCGCAATCAGGGCCCGACCGGTGCGCTGCGCGATGACGCGCGCGGTTTCGTAAGCGCGGCCCAGGTCGCTGGCGTAGAGCGCCGCGAATTCGATTGCGGCGATCTTCTCGGCCAGCGCGCGCGCCTGGGCACGGCCGGTTGCGGAAAGCGGGCTGTCGGCCTGCCCCTGCATCCGGCGCTGCCGATTCCATTCGGTTTCGCCATGGCGGATCATGATCAGCGTCGTGCACGCACGCCGCCCGCCGTCATGCATGGCCAGCCTCGTTCTTCGACATCGGATTTCCTTTCACAAGCGACAGCGGCAACGGCACGGCAGCGCCGCCACACCTGCATTATAAAAGACCATGCCGCGAACGCCGAATTCAGGCCGGGACGCGGCGCTGCAGATATTCGGCGATACGGCCAACGCCTTCGCGCAGCTTGTCCATCGAACAGGTATAGGCGAAACGGACGTGGCCCGCAGCATGATGATCGCCGAAATCGATGCCGGGCGTGATCGCAACACCGGCACGCTCCAGCAGATCGTGCGCGAAGACGTAACTGTCTGCAGCGACGCCGCTGCAATCCGCATAAATGTAGAACGCGCCCTCGGGCACGCGGCGAACACGGAATCCCAGCGCCGTCAGTGCCGGCAGCAGGAAATCGCGCCGCGCCTGAAATTCACGCCGCCAGTCTTCGAGCGTCGCGATCGTCGCCGGCGCAAATGCCGCCAGCGCGGCATGCTGCGCCGGTGTCGGCGCTGCGATGAACAGGTTCTGCGCCAGACGCTCGACCGCGTCGCAATAGGCGTCCGGCACCACCAGCCAGCCCAGGCGCCAGCCGGTCATGCAGAAATACTTCGAAAAACTGTTGATCACGAATGCGTCGCCGGATACGTTCAGCGCGCTGGCACAGTCCGCACCGTAAACCAGGCCATGATAGATTTCATCGACGACCAGCACGCCACCGCGGCGGCGAACGAGCGCGGCAATCGCATCCAGGTTCGGCTGCGGCACCAGCATGCCGGTCGGATTCGCGGGCGACGCCAGCATCACCGCGGCGATGTCGTCGCTCCAGTGTCGCTCGACCAGTTCCGGCGTCAGCTGGTAGCCGGTTTCATCGCCGACCGGCACGACGTCCGCAACGCCGTCCAGCAGCCGCACGAAATGCCGGTTGCAGGGATAGCCGGGGTCGGTCATCAGCACCCGCGTCCCCGGATTGACCACAGTCGCCAGCGCCAGCAACAGCGCGGCTGATGAGCCGGTGGTGACGACGACGCGCGCCGCCGGCACCGTCACGCCGTAACGGCTGCGGTAAAAATCGGCGATCGCCTGACGCAACCCGGGCAATCCCAGTGCGGGGGCGTAATGCGTACAACCGTTGCGCAGCGCCGCGATGCCGGCCGCGACGATCGGTTCCGGCGTCACGAAATCGGGCTCGCCGATTTCCATGTGAATCACCGAACGACCGGCAGCCTCCAGCTCACGTGCTCGCGACGCAATCTCGACGACGCGGAACGGCGCGATACCCTCCATGCGGCGAGCGATTGCGGCGATGCGCTTCATTTGGTCAATAAGAGTATTTAACCGCCAGGACGCCAAGGAAAATCACGTCAGAAATAACTGCAACCGCAAAGGCGCGAAGACGCAAAGGGACGCAAAGGAAACCAGATTCAACTAAGAAGTTCTTTGCGGCTTTTCTTTGCGCCTTCGCGCCTTTGCGGTTAATGCCTTTCTCTGCGTTTCCTCTGCGTCTCTGCGCCTCTGCGGTTGCAGTTTTCAGGTTTCCACAAAGTGCGTTCCGCGCACCGCTCACTTCACGCCGTGATTGCCGAACCACGCCTGCAATTTGTGCCAGCCGTCGTTCGCCGCCTCTTCGTTGTAGCTCGGCCGGTAGTCGGCAAAAAAGGCATGGCCGACATGCGGATACAGCACCAGCTCCGATCCGCTGCGGCCGCGGGCCAGCGCTTCCTTCATTGCCTCGAGCGTGTCCACCGGAATGCCGGTATCCTTTGCGCCATACAGGCCCAGCACCGGCACCGTCAGCGTGCCGGCGATGTCGATCGGATTTTTCGGCTTGAGCGCATCGGTGGCGCCGGCCACACGGCCGTACCACGCGACACCCGCCTTCAGCTTCGGATTGTGCGCGCAGTACAGCCACACGATGCGGCCGCCCCAGCAGAATCCGGTGATGCCGGCGCGCT
>JBDZVW010000165.1:0-6235 GCA_040255885.1 Betaproteobacteria bacterium | reverse complement strand
GATCAACAGGGACAGCAGCTTTCTCATCTTTCGTTCCTTTGCAAATGGATGATGGATGTGTTCAAGAGACACGCCAAACCTTATGTCTCGCATCGACTAACGTGCGATGTGTCAAATGGTTGACAGGTTCGGCCGCTTCAAACGGGAAAGGACGCGTCACGGTACTGGCCGGGCAGCAGCCCGCCCAGCTTCCACTCCCCGATGTGCGTGCGAATCAACCTCAGCGTGGGGTGACCGGCTGCCGCGGTCATGCGCCGCACCTGACGGTTCTTGCCTTCGGTGATGACGATCTGCAGCCAGGCGGTCGGGATGTTGCGCCGGACACGGATGGGGGGTGTGCGCGGCCAAAGAAAGTCGGGCTCGGCTGTCAGCCGGACTTGGGCACGGCGCGTCACGAAATCGCCGAGATCGATGCCGTGCCGCAGCCGTTCCAGCGCTGCCGCGTCGGGAATGCCTTCGACCTGGGCTCGATAGATTTTCGCCCGTTTGAGTCGCGGGTCGGTGATGCGGTGTTGCAGGACGCCGTCGTCGGTCAGCAGCACCAGCCCTTCGGAATCGGTGTCAAGCCGGCCTGCGGGATAGACGCCGGGAACCGGTACGTAATCCTTCAATGTCGGCTTGCCGCCGGACGGACTGAACTGGCAAATGACGCCGCAAGGTTTATTGAGCAGGATGATTCGGCTCATCCGGGGAATGACAAAAGATCATGTTTTATCCGCGCGAACAGCGGTACATCCTGCCGTTCGTCGGGCGGCAGGATGTTCGCGATTCAGCTCATGGCTTCCGCGACCTTCGCCGAAGCCAGCGTCCGGGTCAGCCAGTCGTAACCGGGCAGCGTGAGAAATTCCACGTAGTCGTCGTCGGTGGTGATCCGGTCGAACAGCTTGGCGGCTTCTTCGTAGCGGCCATTGGCGAATTGATCGCCGAGCAGCGTCCTGATCTTCGCCAGCTCTTCCGGCATCAGGCTGCGGAACAGTTCGCGGGTCACCTTGCGCCCGTCATCCAGCACGCCCTTCGGACTCCTGACCCATTGCCAGATCTGCGAGCGCGAGATTTCGGCGGTGGCGGCATCCTCCATCAGATTGAACACCGGCACGCAGCCGTTGCCGGCGAGCCAGGAACCGATGTACTGGATGCCGACGCTGATGTTGTTGCGCAGCCCGGCTTCGGTGATCGGCTTTTCCGGCTGGAAATCGAGCAGATCGCGGGCGCTGACGCTGACGTCGTCGCGCTGTCTCGGGATCTGGTTCGGCGTCGGCATATGCCGGTCGAATATGGCCTTCGCGACGGCGACCAGTCCCGGGTGTGCAACCCAGGTGCCGTCGCAGCCGTCGGTGGCTTCGCGTTCCTTGTCGATGCGGACCTTTTCGAATGCCGCGTCATTCGCCGCGGCGTCGTCCTTGATCGGAATCTGCGCTGCCATGCCGCCCATTGCATGGGCGCCCCGGCGATGGCAGGTTTTTATCAGCAGCAGTGCATAGGCGCGCATGAAGGGCGCCGTCATCGTCACCTGTGCGCGGTCGGCGAGACAGAAGTCACGGTTGGAGCGGAATTTCTTGATGCAGCTGAAGATGTAGTCCCAGCGTCCGATGTTGAGTCCGGCTGAGTGCCGGCGCAGTTCGTAGAGGATTTCGTCCATCTCGAACGCGGCGAGGACGGTCTCGATCAGCACGGTGGCCTTGATGGTGCCGGTCGGCACGCCGAGCTCGCGCTGCGCCATCAGGAAAATATCGTTCCACAGCCGCGCTTCAAGATGGCTTTCGATTTTCGGCAGATAGAAATAGGGGCCGGTCTGGTGCGCGAGCAGATTTTTGGCGTTGTGGAAAAAATAGAGCGCGAAATCGAAAATCGCGGCCGACACCGGGGCGCCGTCGATCAGTACGTGCTTTTCCGGCAGATGCCAGCCGCGCGGACGCACCAGCAGCGTTGCGGTACGGTTGTTCAGCCGGTAGGTTTTTCCGCCCTCCGCGGAAAACGTGATCGTGCGATTGACCGCGTCACGCAGGTTGATCTGTCCCTCGATCATGTTTTCCCACGTCGGCGCGTTGGAGTCCTCGAAATCGGCCATGAACACGCTGGCGCCGGAATTGAGCGCGTTGATGACCATCTTGCGCTCGGTAGGACCGGTGATTTCGACGCGGCGGTCCTGCAGGTCGGGCGGTACCGGCTGCACTTTCCAGTCGCCGGCACGGACGGCGGCGGTGTCCGCCAGGAAATCCGGAAGCCCGCCGGCGTTGAACCGGCGCTGCCGTTCTGTACGCGCTTGCATCAACTGTCGGCGGCGATTTTCGAACTGACGCGAAAGCTTCGCAACGAATGTAAGTGCTTGATGTGACAATATATTGTTATATTGCGGCGTAACTTTACCGAGAATCTGGATACCTTGCGGCCGGGAAGAGTGGTCCATGATGTTCACCTTGGTGTGTCCGTGGATAGCAAGCAAAAACGTCCGGGTGCTTCTCACGCGGCAGCCAGAGATCGGTCTGGCACACCTGCAGGCGGAATGGGGTGGGAAAGTCGCGCCTGCGAGGGCGGAGCGTCCGCTGTGCACGGCGGCTCCGATCGTGACTTCTATTTCAGTATAGCAACAAAATATCGCAATGCAACAAATTTTGCTGTTCAAGCAATCCTGAGCGCGATCACGCTCAGGATTGTTAGTCGCCGTTTCGACAGATCGGTTCGGGATTTTTCGTTATCTGCAAGTCGTTTGGTGGTACGAGGGGTGTGCCGTCACCGATTCCGTGTTGTGAAATGACCCGGAAAGCCCATGGTGCCGTGCCGCAAAACTATCGTCGGAACAGCTTGCCTGACCGCCGGGACGCTTCCGGTTTATAATTGAAAGTTTGTTGCAGCAACGTCCCGATTCAACAGATCAGCCCTCAGGAGAGCGTCCTACATGTATAAACATATCAAGGTACCGGCCGACGGCCAGAAAATCACAGTCGACGAGAAGTTCGCGCTCAAGGTCCCGGATCACCCGATCGTTCCGTATATCGAGGGTGATGGTATCGGCGTGGACATTACGCCGGTGATGCTCAAGGTGGTGGACGCTGCAGTGCAGAAAACCTATGGCGGCAAGCGCAAGATCGCATGGATGGAAGTTTATGCGGGCGAAAAATCGACCCGCGTTTACGGCAAGGATGTGTGGCTGCCCGACGAGACGCTGGATGCGGTGCGGGAATACAGCGTGTCGATCAAGGGACCGCTGACGACGCCAATCGGCGGCGGCATGCGCTCGATCAACGTCGCGCTGCGCCAGCTGCTCGATCTCTACATCTGCCTGCGGCCGGTGCGCTACTTCGCCGGCGTGCCGAGCCCGGTCAAGCATCCGGAGAAGGTGGACATGGTGATCTTCCGCGAAAATTCGGAAGACATTTACGCCGGTATCGAATGGGGCGCCGGTACGCCGGAGGTGAAGAAGGTGGTGGATTTCCTGACGACCGAAATGAAGGTGGAGAAAATCCGCTTTCCGGCCAGTTCGTCGATCGGCATCAAGCCGGTGTCGAAAGAGGGTACCGACCGCCTGGTCCGCAAGGCGATCCAGTACGCGATCGACAACAAGCGCAAGTCCGTCACCTTCGTGCACAAGGGCAACATCCAGAAATTCACTGAAGGCTGGTTCAAGAACTGGGGTTACGAGCTGGCGCAAAAGGAATTCGGGGCCGAGCTGCTGGACGGCGGCCCGTGGATGAAGATGAAAGCGCCCCACGGGGAAATCGTGTTCAAGGACGTGATCACCGATGCCTTCCTGCAGCAGATCATCCTGCGTCCCGACGAATATGACGTGATCGCGACGATGAATCTGAACGGCGACTACATCTCGGACGCGCTGGCGGCACAGGTGGGTGGCATCGGCATTGCGCCGGGCGCCAACATGAGTGACACGGTGGCGATGTTCGAGGCGACGCACGGCACCGCGCCCAAGTATGCCGGCAAGGACATGGTCAATCCCGGCTCCGAAATCCTGTCGGCCGAGATGATGCTGCGGCACATGGGCTGGGGCGAAGCGGCCGACCTGATCGTGCGCTCGATGGAGAAGGCGATCCAGGCCAAAACGGTGACCTATGATTTTGCGCGGCAGATGGAAGGCGCTCACAAGGTGTCGTGCTCGGGATTCGGCGACGCGATGATCGCCAACATGTGAATGTGAAACGCCCGGCGGGTCGGGCGGATACTACGGCGGGAAAATCAAAAGCCCATCATTGCCGCTGGCGCGGCAGATGGGCTTTCTTTCGGGCAGGTTCGCCGCGGCCGCAGCCGCGGCGTCAGGATCAGGCGGACTGAATGTTGGATGCCTGCTTGCCCTTCGGCCCCTGGGTTACTTCGAAGGAAACCTTCTGGCCTTCCTTGAGGGTTTTGAAGCCGTTCATGTTGATGGCGGAGAAGTGAGCAAACAGATCTTCGCTGCCATCATCGGGCGTGATGAAGCCATAGCCCTTCGCGTCATTAAACCATTTGACGGTACCAGTTGCCATAAAAATTGTTCCTTTGAAAAAATCCCGGGTCCAAAACCCGTACTCAAGCTGTTTGAGTTTCAAGACCGCAAGACGGCAAAACCGGTACTGCGAAGAACTTGAAGCCAAACACTCAATCGCTTTCTAGGCTATTTGCTGCCGGAAGTCAAGTAGCTTTTGCAGGGGGCTGCGGCACTTGAAAAATTCTCTGTTATGGTCAAAATAGCAACTGTGCAGTAAGCATTTATGGGCGAGCCGGCATGGCTGCGAAGCAACGGGATGATGCGGTTCTTGAAGCGAAGAAAGCGAAACTCAAACCGCCACCGATGTTCAAGGTGATGTTGCTGAATGACGATTACACACCGATGGAATTCGTGGTGGTGGTGCTGCAGAAGTTCTTCGCATTCAGCCGCGAAAAAGCGACGCAGATCATGCTCAAGGTACACAAGGAGGGCGTAGGGGTGTGTGGCGTGTATACTCGTGACGTAGCCACCACCAAAGTCGAGCAGGTGACGGCGTTTGCGCAGCAACATCAGCATCCGCTGCAATGCGTGATGGAAGAGACGTAAGATGATCGCACAGGAACTCGAAGTCAGCCTGCACATGGCGTTCATGGAAGCGCGGCAGAAGCGCCACGAATTCATTACCGTGGAACATCTGCTGCTGGCGCTGCTCGACAATCCGTCGGCGGCCGAAGTGCTGCGCGCGTGCGCGGCGGACGCCGAGGACCTGCGCCGGCTGCTGACCGAGTTCGTGACCGAACATACGCCGATCCTGTCGGGCGACGAGATCGACACCCAGCCGACGCTCGGCTTTCAGCGTGTGATCCAGCGCGCGATCCTGCACGTGCAGTCGTCCGGCAAGAAGGAAGTCACCGGCGCCAACGTGCTGGTGGCGATGTTCGGCGAGAAGGATTCGCACGCGGTGTACTTCCTGCACCAGAAGGGCGTCACGCGTCTCGACGTCGTCAATTTCATTTCGCACGGCATCAGCAAGGTGCCGCAGGCGGCACCGGCGAAAAACGAAACCGAGGCCGATACCGAGCAGGAGGCCTCGTCCGGCGGCGCGCTCGAAACCTATACGCTCAATCTCAATGCGCTGGCGGTGAGCGGCAAGATCGATCCGCTGATCGGACGCGAGCGCGAGCTCGAGCGTGTGATTCAGACGTTGTGCCGCCGCCGCAAGAACAATCCGCTGCTGGTCGGCGAGGCGGGTGTCGGCAAGACCGCGATCGCCGAAGGGCTGGCACGGCGCATCGTCGAAGGCAGCGTGCCGGAGGTGCTCGAACGCTGTCAGGTCTATTCGCTCGACATGGGCGCACTGCTGGCGGGCACCAAGTATCGCGGCGATTTCGAGCAGCGCCTGAAGGCGGTGCTCAAGCAGCTGATCGACAATCCCGACGCGATCCTGTTCATCGACGAGATCCATACGCTGATCGGCGCCGGTGCCGCGTCCGGCGGCACGCTCGACGCGTCGAACCTGCTGAAGCCGGCGCTGTCGACCGGCCAGCTCAAGTGCATCGGCGCGACCACTTACAACGAGTACCGCGGCGTGTTCGAAAAGGATCACGCGCTGTCGCGGCGCTTCCAGAAGATCGACGTGACCGAACCGTCGGTCGATGAAACGGTCGCGATCCTGCGCGGGTTGAAAGCGCGCTTCGAAGCGCACCATGGCATCAAGTACATGGCGGCGGCGCTCACCGCCGCGGCAGAACTGTCGGCGCGCTTCATCAACGACCGCCACCTGCCGGACAAGGCGATCGACGTGATCGACGAAGCCGG
>JBDZVW010000547.1:0-1661 GCA_040255885.1 Betaproteobacteria bacterium | reverse complement strand
AGGACCTGATCGCCGTCTATCGCGATCTCGCCGCGCAATGCGACTATCCGCTGCACCTGGGGCTCACCGAGGCCGGCATGGGCTCGAAAGGCATCGTCGCATCGACCGCGGCGCTGGCGGTGCTGCTACAGCAGGGCATCGGCGACACCATCCGCATCTCGCTCACGCCGGAACCCGGCGGCGACCGCACGCGCGAAGTGATCGTGGCGCAGGAAATTCTGCAGACGATGGGACTGCGCTCGTTTACGCCGCTGGTCATCGCATGCCCGGGCTGCGGGCGCACCACCAGCACGGTGTTCCAGGAGCTCGCCGCGCAAATTCAGGGATTTCTGCGGCGCCAGATGCCGGTGTGGAAACGCCGCTATCCGGGCGTCGAAAACATGCATGTCGCCGTCATGGGCTGCGTCGTCAACGGGCCCGGTGAAAGCAAGCATGCGAACATCGGCATCAGCCTGCCGGGATCGGGCGAGACGCCGGTGGCACCGGTATTCGTGAACGGCGTCAAGACCGTGACGCTGAAGGGCGAGGGTATTGCCGCCGAATTTCAGGCTATCGTCGAACAATATGTGAATGACACGTACGGGAGCGCCGCCACGGCGGCGCCTGCGGCGGACGCGGAAGCCGTGAATCACTGACCGTGCGACGCTTCACCCCGTTTTTCCCCTTTTTCAGAACAACACGATGAGCAACCCCATTCAGGCGGTGCGGGGCATGAATGATGTGCTGCCGGACGAATCGTACCGCTGGGAATTTCTGGAAGACACGGTGCGCGAGTGGCTGTGCGCGTACGGCTATCGCGGCATTCGCATGCCGCTGGTCGAGCGCACCGATCTGTTCGTGCGCACCATCGGCGAAGTGACCGACATCGTCGAGAAGGAAATGTACACCTTCGTCGACGAACTGAACGGCGAGAGCCTGACGCTGCGTCCGGAGGGCACCGCGTCGTGCGTGCGCGCGGCGATTGAGCACAATCTGCTCTATAACGGCGCGCAGCGGCTGTACTACGCGGGCCCGATGTTCCGGCACGAGCGTCCGCAGAAGGGCCGTTACCGTCAGTTTCATCAGGTCGGCGTGGAGGCGCTCGGATTCGCCGGGCCGGACATCGATGCCGAGCACATCGTGATGTGCGAGCGGCTGTGGCGCCGTCTCGGACTGGGAACCGTCGAACTTCAGCTCAATACGCTGGGCAGTCCGCAGGCCCGGGCGCGCTATCGCGAGCGCCTGGTCGGTTACCTGCAAGGCCGCTTCGACGAGCTCGATGCCGATTCGCGGCGCCGCCTCGACACCAATCCGCTGCGCATTCTCGACAGCAAGAATCCGCACCTGGCCGACGTGATCCGCGACGCGCCGCAGCTGCGCGATGATCTGGACGATGAATCAGCCCGGCATTTCGAGGCACTCGAAAGCCTGCTCAAAGCAAGCGGCATCCAGTACCGCGTCAATCCGCGGCTGGTGCGCGGCCTCGACTATTACAATGCGACGGTGTTCGAATGGGTGACGGACCGGCTCGGCGCGCAGGCGACGTTCTGTGCCGGCGGCCGCTACGACGGATTGATCGCGCAGATCGGCGGCCGGCCGGCGCCGGCGTGCGGTTTTGCGATGGGGGTCGAGCGCGTGCTGGCACTGATGGAAGCGGCCGCCGCGCAGCCGCCGGCACCGGA
>JBDZVW010000164.1:0-6240 GCA_040255885.1 Betaproteobacteria bacterium | reverse complement strand
GACAGTCACTGGCAGGTCTATCTGCCGGTGATGCTGCTTTCATTCGTACTGATGGTGCCGGCAATCCTTTACGCCGAGAAGAAGAACGGACACAAGCCGGTATTCATTGGTGCGGTGGCGCTGCTGGCGCTGGATCAGCTGGCGATGCCGTGGCTGCTCGGCAGTGTCGAACGGATTTTTCTGCTGCTGCTGGTTTATTTCACCGCGTTCAACATTCTTGAAGCGAGCCTGCCGTCGCTGATCTCGCGTATTGCGCCGGCCGGCGCAAAGGGCACGGCGGTCGGCGTCTACAGCAGCAGCCAGTTTCTCGGTTCGTTCACCGGCGCTGCGGTCGGCGGCGTGCTGTATCAGCACTGGGGCGTCGACGCAACGGTGACCTTCAACCTCCTGCTGATCGCGGGCTGGCTGCTGCTCGCAAGCGGCATGATCGTGCCGGGCGCGGTCGAGACGAAGATCTACACGATTCCGGAAATGGGCACGGGCCAGGCGCATGGCCTGTCGGAGCAACTGCAGTCGTTGCCCGGTGTGCGCGAAGTGCTGGTGATTGCCAGTGAGCGGCTGGCGTATGTGAAAGTCGATCGCAAGGGGTTCGACGAACAGACGGTACTTGAACTGATCGCAGGGAGAACTTAAATGGCATCGATAAACAAGGTCATTCTGATCGGCAATCTGGGACGCGATCCCGAAACCCGTTACACGACCGATGGCGCCGCGGTGACCAACGTGACGCTCGCCACGACGGACATGTGGAAGGACAAGGCCGGGGAAAAGCAGGAGCGCACCGAATGGCACCGGGTGGTGTTTTTCGGCAGGCTTGCCGAGATCGCCAGCGAATATCTGAAAAAAGGCAGTCCAGTCTATGTCGAAGGGCGGCTCCAGACCCGCAAATGGACCGACAAGGAAGGACAGGAGCGCTACACTACCGAGATCGTCGCGTCCGACATGAAGATGCTCGGCTCGCGCTCCGGCGGATCGGAACCGATGGCACGCGAGCGCGCGCCGGCTGCGGCGACTAGCGGTGGTGGCGGACAGGCGAAGAAAGGCGGCGGTGCGTTCGACGACATGGATGACGATATTCCGTTCTGACACGTACTTGCGCTTTTTGACGGAACCCGGCACCCGGAATGCCGGTTTTTTTATTGTTTATCGCAGTGCCTGAAGTCTCAGTACGCGCCGCGTATGGCGCGCAATCACCAGTTCTTCATTGGTCGGGATGATCCAGGCGCCGATGCGGCTGCCGGGCGTGCTGAAGCGGGCGTCAGCGTTGTCGTTCGCGGCATCGTCCAATAGGGCTCCGAGCCATTCGAGGCGGCGAACGATTGCGGCGCGCACCGGCGCCGAATGCTCGCCGATGCCGCCGGTGAACACCAGCGCATCAAGTCCGCCCAGTGCGGCGGCAAGCGAGCCGGCCGCGCGTGCGGCGTGATAGACGAACAGTTCAACCGCCTGCGCCGCATGCGGATCGTCGGACGCGAGCAGCGTGCGCATGTCGTGACTGATGCCTGAAACCCCGAGCAGTCCCGAGCGCTCGTGCAGCAGCTCGGACACTTCGGTTACCGTCAGGCCGCGCTCCTCGATCAGATAGAGCAGCACGCCGGGATCGATTGCGCCGCAGCGCTGGCCCATCACCAGGCCGTCGAGCGCCGTCAGTCCCATCGTGGTGGCGATGCTGCGCCGCCCGCTCATCGCGCACATGCTGGCGCCATTGCCGAGATGCGCAACGATGACCTTGCCGTCGGCTTGCGCGCCGAGATGCTGCGGCAGCACCGATGCAATGTATTCGTATGACAGTCCGTGAAAGCCATAACGCCGGATTCCGGCGTCGGCCAGTTCACGCGGCAGCGCAAACAGTTGTGCGATCTCCGGCTGCGTGCGGTGGAATGCGGTATCGAAGCACGCCACCTGCGGCAGCGCCGGCCGTTGTGCAACCAGCGCCAGGATCACGTCGAGCTGATGCGGTTCATGAATGCGCGCCAGCGGAATCAATTTCTTGAGCGTGGCGATAACGTCGTCGTCGATCCGCACCGGCGCGCGGTAGCGGGTGCCGCCGTGCACGACGCGGTGGCCGGCAGCGACGATGTCGAGATCGGCGTGATGCCGTCCGATCCAGTCGAGCGCGTGGCGCAGTGCATCTTCGTATGTCGCGCCGTCGGCTGTTGCATCCTCGACGGAATTGCCGGCGCCGTCGGTTACGTGCAGCCGCGCCGCCGCGCCGATGTTTTCGATCTCGCCGCGGCAGTACGGAGCGTCCGTGCCGGCGGCGGGATAAAGCGCGAACTTGAAGCTGGACGAGCCAGCATTGACGACGAGAATCGCGGCGCTCACGCGGCTTCCTGCAGATGATGTGCCCACAGGCAGGCGACCGCGGTGGACGCGGTGCGGCTTTCCGGGCTGTCGGCGCGGCTGGTCAGGATGATCGGGACTTTCGCGCCCAGCACGACGCCGGCGGCGAGTGCGCCCGACAGGTAGACGAGCTGCTTGTAGAGCATGTTGCCGGCTTCCAGCGCCGGCACGATCAGGATATCGGCACGGCCCGACACCGGCGAGTCGATGCCCTTGGTCCGTGCTGCCTCGGCCGAGATTGCATTGTCGAATGCCAGCGGGCCGTCGAGCACGGCGCCGGTGATCTGCCCGCGGTCCGCCATCTTGCACAGCGCGGCGGCATCCAGCGTTGACGGAATCGCCGGATTGACGGTTTCGACCGCGGACAGCAGCGCGACATGGGGCACCGCGATGCCGAGCGCGTGCGCCAGCGCGATCGCGTTCTGCACGATTTCGCGCTTCGCGGAAAGGTCCGGCGCAATGTTGACCGCGCAGTCGCTGATCAGCAGCAGCCGGTCGTGCGCCGGCACGTCCATCACGAAGACGTGGCTGACGCGGCGCGCGGTGCGCAGGCCGGCGTCGCGCGATACCGCGACGCCCATCAGTTCGTCGGTGTGCAGGCTGCCCTTCATCAGGCAGCGGACTTCGCCGCGCCCGGCCATCGCCGCCGCCTCGCGCGCGGCGGCTACCGGGTCGCCGATGTCGATCACTGCGCAGGAACCGACATCGAGTCGTGCTTCGCGGCACAGCGCGGTGATGCGATCGGCCGGCCCGATCAGCACCGGCGTGATGAGCCCCAGCGCAGCGGCCTCGAACGCGCCGGCGAGCGCATCGCGGCTGCACGGGTACACCACGGCGGTCGGCACCGCGCCGAGCCCGGCGGCACGGTCGGCGAGCGCACGGCAGCGTCGCAGCGGATCGTTCATCAAGGAGCCCTCCGTTAAACGGTCATGCGGAATCGGGATAGCTGCGCAACAGGCGCAACGCGAACGCACCGACGCCGGCCAGCAGCACGATCAGCGCGATGATGTGCCCCGGCGCCGGCAGCGCCGAGCGCAGCGCCATGATCAGGAACAGCGCCACCGCGAACCACAGCATGCGCAGCAGAAAGCCGGGCGGGGCAGCACGGAACACGCTGCCGATACGGTCGCCGAGCGCCAGCAGCGCGACCAGAAACCCGATCAGCATCACCGCGCTGTACAGCATCATCAGCAGAAACGCGAGCGGGATGCCGATGATGGTGATCAGCAGCATGAAAATGAGCGGCGGCGTGACGACAAATATCGCGAAGCCGAACGCGATGCTGGCCCACGGATGATGGGCCAGCACGCTCGACGCGTTGCGGGTGAAGCGCGGAAATATCAGTGCGAGCAGTGCGCCGACGATGAAGAAGCCGGCAAACAGCAGCGGGTCGAGATGAAACGCCGCCGGCAGGGGTACCGCGAACCATCGTTGCAACGAACGCAGCCAGCCGCCGGTGCGCGTGATCGTGCCCGAAACCGTGGCCGCCGGGTCGATGCGGATGCGATCGCCGCTGAAATAGGACAGGCTGCCGTGGACGCGCGCGCCGGGCAGGATGTCGATGCGTTGCGCGACGAGCCGCAGATTGCCGTCGATCGTGCCCAGAATCACGATGTGCCGGGCGTAGAGCCGCACATTGCCGGTGATGCGGCCGCCGATTGCCACCGTGCCGCCGGCGATCCACGCGCCGTCGCCGACCGTGGCGCCGGGCGTCAGCGTGACGTTGCGGCCGATCGCGGTCGCGTGACCGGCGACGTGTCCGGCAATGCTGACGATGCCGCCGGCCGCGTACAGGTTGCCGCGCACGTCGGTCTGCGGACTGACGCTGCCGCCGATCAGGTAGACGTCATCGTTCGCGTGCGCGAGTGGCACTGCCAGCAGCAGTGCCGCGAGCAGTATCGCCCACGGCAGCCGGATGGACGTGCGGTGCAGACATTGTGGCGGCATGGCGCCCGACGAGTGGATGAAAAGCCGTATTCTGCCGTAGGTCGGCGCGGCACACCAACGCGCGCCCGCGGCGGTGTGCGCCGCACTTGCTTTTTCGGCAGATCGTCCCCATGTTGGCGATGTGTTCCCTAACTGCATAAGGTATAATCGTTTTTTTGCAAAAAGGGGGTTGTTTCGGTTCAAGGACGTCAATCATGCCCATATACGAATATCGTTGTTCAGAATGCGGTTTTCAGAAAGAGTATCTGCAGAAGTTAAGTGATGCGCCGCTCAAGGTGTGCCCGGAGTGCGGAAAGAGCACGTTCGGCAAGATGGTGACGGCGGCCGGTTTCCAGCTCAAGGGCACCGGCTGGTACGTGACCGACTTCAGAAACAAGGGCAGCGGATCGGCATCCGCCGGGCATGACAAGACGAAGAAAAAAACCGAAACGGAATCCGTGAAATCCGAGCCGGCCAAGACCGAGTCGTCCAAAACGGGATCGGACAGCACCACGGCCGATCGTCCGGCCAGTGGCTGAGCAGGATCCGTCACGGGGAGGGCAGCGATGAAATCTCATGTTTGCGCCGAAGCGTCATGCGGCGCGGCCTGCCTGCGCGCGGTGGAATGGCGGCCGTGAAACGCTATTTTCTGACCGGCCTGCTGGTGTGGGTGCCGCTGATCATCACATTGTGGGTGTTGCACCTGCTGGTCAGCACGATGGATCAGTCGCTGCTGCTGCTGCCGCCGGCATTGCGGCCGGACACCTATATCGGCGTCAAGATTCCGGGGATGGGCGTATTGCTGACGATCGTGATCCTGTTCGTCACCGGCGTCTTCGCGACCAATATCCTCGGCCAGAAGCTGGTGAAGATCGGCGAAGCGCTGCTGAACCGCATCCCGGTGGTGAAAACCATCTACTCCAGCGTCAAGCAGGTGTCGGATACGCTGTTTTCCGGTTCCGGACAGGCATTCCGCCACGCGCTGCTGGTGCAGTATCCGCGCCAGGGTTCATGGACCATTGCATTCCTGACCGGCGTTCCGGGCGGCGAAGTGGCCGATCATCTGGCGGGTGATTATGTCAGTGTCTACGTGCCCACCACGCCCAATCCGACGTCGGGGTTTTTTTTGATGATGCCGCGCGCCGACGTCATCTTTCTTGATCTCAGCGTGGACGAGGCACTCAAGTACCTTATTTCGATGGGCGTCGTCGTGCCCGGCAGCAATGGCAAAAAAACGCTCGTGGCGACGGGTGCGCCGCCGGATGCCGGCAACGTCGAGCACGCGCCCGACCGCGTCACATGACCGTGCCGGCCGGCGCCGGCATTGCAGCATTTTTCCGACCTTTCGTATTTTTCCGGATGACGATTTATGCGTACTGAATATTGCGGACTGATTGACCGCGAACGGCTGGGTCAGACCGTGACCCTGTTCGGCTGGGCTCATCGGCGGCGTGACCATGGCGGTGTGATCTTCATCGACCTGCGCGACCGCGAAGGGCTGGTGCAGGTGGTGTGCGATCCGGACGGCCCGGCCACCTTTCAGACCGCCGAACGCGTCCGCAACGAATTCGTGCTGCGCGTCACCGGCAAGGTACGGCCGCGTCCCGAAGGCACCATCAACCCGGAGCTGCGCAGCGGTGAAGTGGAAGTGCTGGCGCAGGACATCGAAATCCTGAACCCGTCGCTGACGCCGCCGTTCCAGATGGACGACGACAACATTTCGGAGAACGTGCGCCTGGAGTACCGCTTCCTGGATCTGCGCCGCCCGCAGATGCAGAAAAACCTGCGATTGCGCTACCGCGTGGCGATGGCGGTGCGCAACTATCTCGACCGTCACGGTTTCATCGACATCGAGACGCCGATGCTCACGCGTTCGACACCCGAGGGCGCGCGCGACTACCTGGTGCCGAGCCGGGTGCATGCGGGCGAATTCTATGCGCTGCCGCAGTCACCGCAGCTGTTCAAGCAGCT
>JBDZVW010000546.1:0-1664 GCA_040255885.1 Betaproteobacteria bacterium | reverse complement strand
CTCAATCCTGCTTCATCCCCGTGCTAAGATGTCTTCACTACATCGATGGAGCACGCAATGGCAGTCGTTGAACTGACGAAGGGCAATTTCGAGCAGACGGTGACCGGCAATGACAAGGTCGTGGTCGATTTCTGGGCGCCGTGGTGCGGTCCGTGCCGCGGTTTTGCGCCGGTATTCGAGGCCGCGGCGGAGAAGCATGCGGATGTGGTGTTCGCCAAGGTCAATACCGACGAGCAGCAGGAAATCGCGGCGGCATTCAACATCCGCTCGATTCCGACGCTGATGTTCTTTCGCGAAAAGGTAATCGTGTTTTCGCAGCCCGGTGCGCTGCCGGCGCCGGCACTGGAAACCGTCATCTCCGAAGCCGGCGCGCTCGACATGGATCAGGTGCACGCCGAGATCGCGCAGCAGCAGGATACCGATCGCTCCGGCACCTGAACGGTTGCGGCGGCCGCGCCGGGCGCGTCATGCGGAGACGACGATTCCGTCGAGCCAGTCGCGTTTCGCAAGCAGCCGCCGGCCAAACCATTGCAGCGCCTTGCCCTTGTTTTTCGTGTGCCACGCGAGAAACAGCTGTGTGGCCGGTTTCGGCTCTTCCACTTCGCGAATGACGAGGCGGCCGGCGTCGGCGGCGGCCGCCGCCAGGTGACGCGGCAGATAGCCCGCCCCGAGGCCGGCGCATTGCGCTTCCAGCTTGGCCTCCAGGTCGGGAACCGTGAATACCTGCTGTCCCGACAGAATGCCGACGCTGGCCGGCGGCTGATTGCGCGAACTGTCGGCTGCCGATATCGAGCGGTATTTCATGATCTCCGAGGCCGGAATCGGTTCCTTCACGCGCGCCAGCGGATGACGCGGCGCAACCGCATAGACGAATTCGACGATGCCGAGCGGACGGATGGTATAGCCGCCGCCGGTCGGCATTGACGCGTCGGCGCCGACCGCAAGATCGGCGCGTCCGGTCACCAGCGCATCCCAGGTGCCGCCCAGAATTTCACGCAATATCCTGATCTGCGTGCCGTGCCGGTGATCGAAAAATTCGGCCACCACGCATTGCATGCGCGTGAACGGTATCAGATCGCTGGCGGCGATTCTCAACTCGGTTTCCCAGCCGGTGGCGACGCGTTTGACGCGGCACTCCAGCTCTTCGGCGGCCTGCAGCAGGTGGCGGCCGCTGTCCAGCAGCTCGCGTCCGGCCGGCGTCAACTGCGCGCGATGTCCGCTGCGGTTGAACAGCACCACGTCGAGATCCTGCTCCAGCTTCTGCACCGCGTAGGTGATTGCCGATGGTACGCGATGCAGCGCGTCGGCCGCGGTGGCGAAGCTGCCCTTGCGGTCGATGGCATCGAGCACCAGCAGGGCATCAAGGGAAAGGCGCATGGTCAGGACCGTTCGGGAGGCGGAATTGCGGCCGATTATTCCGCAACTTTGGCGGCGGTTCAAATGTCGTTCAAAAGAATTGACCGATCCGCTCAATTCTTTTCGCTATCCACGCGTGTTGCCGGTGCCTAACATGTGCCGCATGTCAGTTGTCGACGAACCCATCGGAATGCGGAGAGAGCAATGATCGAATTGCGCAAGAGCTGCGAGCGCGGCCATGTCGACCACGGCTGGCTCGACAGCTTTCACAGTTTTTCGTTTGCCGATTATTACGATCCGCAGCACGT
>JBDZVW010000545.1:0-1674 GCA_040255885.1 Betaproteobacteria bacterium | reverse complement strand
CCACTTCACCGCCTTCGATCAGCGCCTTCATCACGACGCCATTGGTGGTGCCGCAATCCTGTTCGGTGACCACCAGGTCCTGCGTCACGTCGACCAGCCGCCGCGTCAGATAGCCGGAATTGGCGGTCTTCAGCGCGGTATCGGCCAGGCCCTTGCGGGCGCCGTGCGTCGAAATGAAGTATTGCAATACGTTCAGCCCTTCGCGGAAGTTCGCGGTGATCGGCGTTTCGATGATCGAGCCGTCAGGCTTCGCCATCAGTCCGCGCATGCCGGCGAGCTGCCGGATCTGCGCCGCCGAACCGCGCGCGCCGGAATCGGCCATCATGTAGATCGAGTTGAACGACTCCTGCATCACCGGCTGGGACTTCTTGTCCTGCAGCGGCACGTGCGTACCGCTCTGCTCGTCCCATCCCATCACCGGCTCGTCGCCCAGCTGCTTCATCATCGCCTTCGCCACCAGGTCGCCGGCGCGGCCCCAGATGTCGACCACCTTGTTGTAGCGCTCGCCCTGTGTGACGAGACCGGAGGTGTACTGGCGCTCGATCTCCTGCACTTCCTTTTCCGCGGCGGCAATGATCTGGCCCTTCTGGTCCGGCACCAGCATGTCGTCCACCGCGATAGAAAGACCGGCACGCGTTGCCATACCGAAACCGGCATACATCAGCTTGTCGGCGAAAATCACCGTCTCGCGCAATCCGCAACGGCGGAACGCGATATTGATGAGCTTCGAAATCTCCTTTTTCTTGAGCGCCTTGTTGAGCAACTCGAACGGCAGGCCCGCCGGCAGGATTTCGGACAGCAATGCCCGCCCCACCGTGGTCTCGTAACGCGTGATTTTCTCGCGCTTCTCGCCTTCGGCATCGAATTCGTATTCGCGGATGCGCACCGTGATGGGCGCAGTGACCTCGATCTGGCCGGTATCGTAGGCGCGGGAGACTTCGGCGATATTGGTGAACGCCATGCCCGCGCCGCGCGCGCCGACCCGCTCGCGCGTCACGTAGTAAAGGCCGAGCACGATGTCCTGCGACGGCACGATGATCGGCTCACCGTTGGCCGGCGACAGGATGTTGTTCGATGACAGCATCAGCGTGCGCGCTTCCATCTGCGCTTCGAGCGACAGCGGCACGTGCACCGCCATCTGGTCGCCGTCGAAGTCGGCGTTGAACGCCGCGCACACCAGCGGATGGAGCTGGATCGCCTTGCCTTCGATCAGCACCGGTTCGAAGGCCTGAATGCCAAGACGGTGCAGCGTCGGCGCCCGGTTCAGCATCACCGGATGCTCGCGGATCACTTCTTCCAGAATGTCCCACACTACCGGCTCTTCGGCTTCCACCAAGCGCTTCGCCGCCTTGATCGTGGGCCCCAGTCCCATGATTTCGAGCTTGTGGAAGATGAACGGCTTGAACAGCTCGAGCGCCATCTTCTTCGGCAGGCCGCACTGGTGCAGCTTCAGCTGCGGGCCGACCACGATCACCGAGCGGCCGGAATAGTCGACGCGCTTGCCGAGCAGATTCTGGCGGAAGCGGCCGCCCTTGCCCTTGATCATGTCGGCCAGCGACTTCAGCGGCCGCTTGTTGGCACCGGTCATCGCCTTGCCGCGGCGGCCGTTGTCAAGCAGCGAATCGACCGCTTCCTGCAGCATGCGCTTCTCGTTGCGCACGATGATCTCCGGCG
>JBDZVW010000163.1:0-6281 GCA_040255885.1 Betaproteobacteria bacterium | reverse complement strand
CCACGCTGCCCCGACGCAATGCCACTTTGCAGCCGCAACGCGCCGCGTCCGCTGGCGGATGCCAGGGGTATGGTGGAATGCCATTTGTACGACGGCTGTGCGGCGGACGCTGCACCGGGAAACCGTGGAAGCGAAGCGGCCGCCGTCACGAAATGAAATGACCGATCATTACTCAAACCGGAAACCGAAACGATGATTCATGAACTATCCAGAATGGGGGCCGTGCAAGTAACGGAGTTGCTGCGCAGGCGCGAGGTGTCGCCGACCGAGCTTGTCAATACGGCGGCCGCACGTATTGCCGAAACAGACCCGCAGCTCAATGCGTTGCCGACGCTGTGCATCGAGCGTGCGCTCGCCCATGCGCGCGAAATCGAAAAGCGCGCGGCTTCCGGGCTGCCACCGCATTACCTTTACGGCCTGCCGATCGCGGTCAAGGACAACGTCGAAGTTGCCGGGGTGCGCACGACGTTCGGCTCGCCGATCTATGCCGATCACATTCCCGCCGAGTCGGACATCGTGGTGCAGCGCCTGGAGCACAACGGCGCGATCGTGATCGGCAAGTCGAACCTGCCGGAGTTTGCCGCCGGCGGCAACACGTTCAACGAAGTGTTCGGCGCCACCCGCAATCCGTGGGACGTCCGCATGAGCGCCAGCGGTTCGTCGGGCGGTTCGGCGGCGGCGCTGGCATCGGGGCAGGTGTGGCTGGCGACCGGCAGCGATTTCGGCGGCAGCATACGGACGCCGGCCAGCTTTTGCAGCGTGACCGGATTGCGCCCGAGTCCCGGCGTCGTGGCGAAACGCCGCTCGCAGCCGTTCTCACCGCTGCCGGTCGAAGGGCCGCTGGCGCGCAACGTGGCGGATGTGGCGCTGATGCTCGACGCGGAAGCGGGCCCTCATGCGCTCGATCCGCTGTCCCGCGAGCGTCACGGCGGCAGCTATCTCGATGCCGCGAGACGGCCGCGCGCGCCGGCGCGCGTTGCATTCAGCGCCGACCTTGGAATCGCGCCGGCCGTTGATCCCGAGGTGCGCTCGGTGTGTCAGGCGGCGGCAGACCGGATCGCCGCCGCCGGCGCGAATGTGGAATCCGCACATCCCGATCTGCACGATGCGGAACGCATTTTTCAGGTGTTGCGCGGAGAAATCTACGTCGCGCGCATGGGTGCACTGTTCGATGAGCATCGCGACATGCTCAAGCGGGAGATCATCGAAAACACCGAATACGGCCTGCGACTGACGATTGCCGAACTGGCCGCGGCCGAAATCGCACATGGCAAATTGCTGGGCCGCATGGCGGCCTTCTTCGACGACCATGATCTGCTGATCTGTCCGGCGGCGATCTGTCCGCCGTTCGACGTGCAAACGCGTTACGTTGCGGAGCTCAGCGGCGTGAAATTTGCGACTTACATGGGCTGGCAGATTCTGACGACCGCGATCACCGTGACGCTGTGCCCGGTGCTCGCGCTGCCGTGCGGCTTTACCGCTTCCGGCCTGCCGATCGGCTTGCAGGTGGTGGGACGCCCGCACGGCGAGCATGCGCTGCTGGCTCACGGCGCATGGCTGGAACAGGTGCTGGGTGTCGCCGGACGCACACCGATCGATCCGCTCGTGCGTTCGGCCAATGATCGTCCCTGATTGCTGCGGCATTGAAAGGAAAACCAATGAGTACTCGTGAAGCGGCGATCGGCCGTGCCTACAGCTATTTCGATGACGGCGGTTTCTTCGCCGATCTTGCGCGCCGCGTTGCGATTCCGACGGAAAGCCAGGAGGCGCGCGGCCGTTCGCATCTGGACGCCTATCTGGCCGCGGAGATCAAGCCCAGTCTGGAGAAACTCGGCTTCCGCTGCGAAATCATGGAAAATCCGGCCGCATCGGGCGGCCCGTTTCTGGTCGCCGAGCGCCTGGAGGATCCGGCGCTGCCGACCGTGCTCAGCTACGGTCACGCCGACGTGATTCGCGGGCTGGAGACCCAGTGGCGCGACGGAATCGGACCGTGGCAGCTGAAGCGGGAAGGGGAGCGCTTGTACGGGCGCGGTACCGCCGACAACAAGGGACAGCACAGCATCAACCTCGGCGCGCTGACGGCGGTGCTCGCGACACGCGGCAGTCTTGGTTTCAACATCAGGATCCTGATCGAGACCGGCGAAGAAATCGGCTCGCCCGGTCTCAAGGAATTTTGTGCCGCCAATCGTGAGCGACTGGCGGCCGACGTGTTCATCGCCTCCGACGGGCCGCGTCTCAGTCCTGAGCGGCCGACGATATTTCTGGGTTCGCGCGGGGGGATCAATTTCGATCTTAGTGTCGACTTGCGCGACGGCGCACATCATTCCGGCAACTGGGGCGGGCTGCTCGCGAATCCGGGCGTCATTCTCGCGCACGCGCTTGCCACGCTGGTCTCGGCAAACGGCGGGATTCTCGTTGCGGAATGCCGGCCGGCCGGCATCCCCGATTCGGTGCGCCGCGCGCTTGCCGATTGCAAGGTGGACGGCGGCGAAAACGCGCCGGCGATCGATGCCTGGTGGGGTGAGCCGGGGCTGACTGCCGAGGAAAAGGTTTTCGGCTGGAATACGTTCGAGATACTCGCGTTCAAGACCGGCAATCCGGAAAACCCGGTCAACGCGATTCCGGGGCGCGCCAGCGCCCATTGCCAGATACGCTATGTTGCCGGCTGCGATCCAAATACGTTTGTTCCGGCGATCCGGCGCCATCTCGATGCCGCGGGATTTCCGATGGTGCATGTGCAGCAGGCAAAAAAGGGATTTTTCGCGGCGACCCGTCTGGATCCCGATCATCCGTGGGTGCAGTGGGCGGTTGCGTCGATCACGCGGACTACCGGCGCGGCGCCGGCGATCCTGCCC
Organism: Betaproteobacteria bacterium; assembly: GCA_040255885.1. Taxonomy (GTDB): domain Bacteria; phylum Pseudomonadota; class Gammaproteobacteria; order Burkholderiales; family JBDZVW01; genus JBDZVW01. Next base: position 3,426 of record JBDZVW010000163.1, on the reverse strand, counting down.
AATCTCGGCGGCTCGCTTCCGAACGACGTGTTTGCCGACGTGCTCGGCCTGCCGACGGTGTGGGTGCCACATTCCTACGCGTCATGCTCGCAGCATGCGCCGAACGAGCATCTGCTGGGCGCGGTCGCGCGCAGCGGGCTGGGCGTGATGGCCGGCATATTCTGGGATCTCGGACAAGCAGGTACTCCTGCACGCGCCGTTTCCTGAGATGTGATGCTTTCAAAAAGTATGGGCGGGATCAATAAGGCGGCGGATTTCTGACTGAAGTTTGAGAAACAACGGGGGAGCGAACATGTAGCAGCAATCACACAGCCATCCGGTGTTCACGCGCCTGGTGCAGGCGATCTGCCTGGCGCTCGCGGCTGCCTTGCCCGCGAGCGGCGCTGCCGCCGGGGCATCCGTAAAGCTTGCCGACGTCTATGCCGCCGCTTCGATGCCTGAAGCCGGTCTGGCGATCGGCATGTCCTATGCCGCCGCCGAGAAAATGCTGCTGGATGGAGGATTCGGTTGCCTATTGCAACTGGAACGATCCCGCCCGCTTTCCGGCGCTTTCCAAGATAGACCTCGATGTGCAGGGCCGTCGCGTCTCGGTCATTCTTCGAGCCGCCAGGGGCGCTCCAGCAGCTGCCAAGGACTCTCCGTCGACGCGGCCGACGGCCGCGAACGCCGCTTACGATCCGCGTGGGGCGATCCGCGATCTCGATCCGGCCGCTCCCGGCGGCGTGCGCGTCGGCCTGCCGCTGGGGCCGATCGCACAGCAGCTGGAGCGCGCCAGCTTCACCACCACCGGATATGGAACGGATAGAGGGTCCTGCCAGTGGCGCTTCACGCGGTTCAACGAGGTTGACGTGCGTATCGTGATCCGCCCCGAACTGACCGTGAGTGGCGGCGGGCGTCGCGCATGCGGGGACGGGGCGATCATTCGCAACGTGAGCTATCACAAGGTCAACTATCGGCCCGATTTCGTCAGCCGCGAACCGGATTCGGGCCAGCTGGCTGAAGCCTGGCGCAAACGGTTGCGCGCACCCGATGATCCGCGCGCCTGTATCGTCCGGAATCAGTCGACTGGTCCGAGCGCGCAATGCGACTGGAGAAATCCGCCGGGCACCGGGTTCGCCTCCATCAGCATCCGGCACAGCCGATATCGTGACGCCAAAGCCACTGCCGACATCACGTTGATTGCCCAGCGCTAGTCGGCGGCGACATCGGTAGTGCTGGTGCACCGTTGCCGGCCCGTATTTTTCCGGCAGGCTGTCTTCACACCACTGACCGGCACCAGATATAGGCGACGCTGGCTCAGTCGCATGGAGCACCGCCGGATACCGGCCCGGATGTCTCCGTGACGGCAAATGGCGTGGCGAGCAAGCTCCACCGGCGGTGCCATGAGCCTCCAAACCCGCTAAGATAATAGCGGAGGCGGTGTTCATGCCTGTCGGTCTGTTCGCCAGAGTGGACGAAAATAACGCAGCGTTTGCCGGAAATGTAATGCTCCGGCGTGTGAAAGATTTCGATTGGTCGTCGACGTCGATCGGCAGGATCGAGGATTGGCCGGAAGCTCTACGGAGCGTCTGTCGCGTGACACTGCTTTCCTCGCTGCCGACATTGGTGCTGCTCGGACGAGAGGGCCTATCCTTTTACAATGACGCGGCATCGAAGGTCTTTGGCCTGAACCCGGACGACACACTGGGAAAGCCTGTTGTCGAGGTGTTGCCGGGCGCCACCCATTTCTGCCGGAGAGTCCTGGAAAGGACGTTTGCCGGCAAGCCGGCCAGTTTCCAGGCATTCCCGATTAACGTCGGGCGCGTCGGTCATATCCGGAAAGCATGGTTTGACCTCGACTTTACACCGATTTCCGACCGGCACGGGCAGGTGCATGGTGTCCTTGTGACCAGTTTCGACCGGACATCTTACGTGCAGGCGCTGCATGATTTACGGGTTTCCAGGGAAAAGCTTGATCTCGCCCTCGCTTCCGGTGGCATCGTCGGAACATGGGAGATCGACTTCACGACGGACAGGGTGCGCTCGGATGCCCGCTACGCACGCTTGCATGGCGTCGATCCGGAAATCGCGAAGCATGGTGCCTACAAGGATGCGTTCATCTCGGGCATCCACCCCGATGACCGTGAGGAAGTGATGGCTGCGTTCGATCAGGCCAAAATCCATGGCGATTACCGGTGCGAGCATCGCGTTGTCGGATTTGAGGGTGTGCGATGGATCGTCGCCTCCGGGCATATCCGGCACGCCGCGGACGGCTCACCGCAAACCTTCCTGGGGACTGCCGTCGACGTCACCGCCCAGATCGACGCTGCGGCCGCTCTCGCGGAGAGCGAAAAACGCTTCCGGACCTATGCGGAGACACTGCCGCATGTCGTGTTCAGTCTGGATAAGGACGGACAGCCGACCTACATCAATCGCCGCTGGAGCGAGTTCACCGGACGCGCAGAGGGCGCTTGCGGCGCGTGTGATTGGGAATCGTTGGTGCATCCCGAAGACAAACAGCGTGCCGTCGCCGGCTGGCGGCACGCTCTTGCGGATGGTAGGAAATATGAGGCGACATCTCGTTATCGCCCTCATACGGGGGCCTATCGCTGGATGCATGTCGTGGCCGTGCCGATCCGCGATGCGGACGGAAATACGGCGAGCTGGATCGGAACGCTGACGGATGTTCACGAGACCAGGCTCCTGGAGGCGGAACGCGAGCTGGTTTCCAGGGAACTCAATCACCGTATCAAGAACTTCTTTGCGGTCGCGCAGAGTCTGATCGGCCTGACCCGGCGCGAAAGCCACACGATCGAGAGTTTTGCCGATCAATTACGGGGCCGGTTGGATGCGTTGCACCGTTCCTACGAATTGATCCGGCAGGACCAGACGGCGGGCGGGAGCCGGGATGGACTCTCGCTGCACGGATTGATCGGACAATTGCTCAAACCGTACGAAGTCGAGAACCGCGCCGGGCACATCTCGATTGAAGGGGATGACATCGTCGTGGCTGCTGGAAAGATCACGGCATTCTCACTGATTCTGCATGAACTCGCGACCAATGCTGTGAAGTACGGTGCCCTCTCGGTGCCGGACGGAAACATCCGGATCGCAATCGCGCTCATTGAGGACCGACTCCGGATAAGATGGGAAGAGACCGGCGGCACTGTGCCGGCCGAGGGAAAAACTCACAGCGGCTTCGGCTCGCGCCTGATGCGGCTTCTTGTCGAAGGCCAGTTACGAGGCAGCTTCAGTCTCATCACGGAAGTTGACGGCATGAACATCCTGATCGAGATTCCGACCCAGACGGCAGTATCGTGAACTGGATGGCAGCAGCACCTCGCCGAGGATCTCTGCGGCGTGAACGCCGGAGGCCCGCGAAGACGCCGTCAGTGATGAGATTGCTGATTCCCAGGGTGCAGCCGCTGGGACCGCGGAAAGGGGAGA
>JBDZVW010000162.1:0-6301 GCA_040255885.1 Betaproteobacteria bacterium | reverse complement strand
TACCGGCGCTTCGGCAGCCGCGTCACCGTCGTCGAAATGGGGCCGCGACTGATCGGGCGCGAGGATGAGGACGTGTCGGACACGGTGCGCGAAATCCTCGAAGGCGAAGGCATCGAGGTGCGGCTGAACGCGCGCTGCATCGCGCTCGCGAAGCACGGTGACGGCGTCAGCGTGCGGCTCGACTGCGGCGAAGGCGCGCCGGAGGTGACCGGCTCGCATCTGCTGCTGGCGGTCGGGCGCAAACCCAATACCGACGATCTGGGACTCGATGCTGCAGGCATCAAAACCGGCAAGCGCGGCCATATCGTCGTCGATGAACGGCTTCGCACCAATGTTTCCGGCGTGTGGGCGCTCGGTGAAGTGAACGGCCGCGGCGCCTTCACGCATACGTCATACAATGATTACGAGATCGTCGCCGCCAACCTGTTCGATGGCGCGCAGCGCCGCGTCAGCGACCGCGTTCCGGCGTACGCGCTTTATACCGATCCGCCGCTGGGGCGCGCCGGCATCACCGAACGCGAGGCGCGCGAGCTGGGCCGGCCGGTTCGACTCGCAAAGATGCCGATGAGCCGCGTCGGACGCGCACGCGAGCGCAGCGAAATGCAAGGGTTCATGAAGGTTCTGGTCGATGCGCAAAGCGAACATATTCTCGGCGCGGCGCTGCTTGGCATCGAAGGCGATGAAGTCATCCACTGCGTGATCGACCTGATGTACGCGAAAGCCTCGTACCGGCTGCTGCTGCAGGCGATGCACATCCACCCCACCGTATCGGAGCTGCTGCCCACGCTGCTCGGCATGCTGAAGCCGCTGGACGCATGACCGAACCGAAGAACAACAACCGGCACAACGGGAAGCAGGGATCGGAAAACGGCACCGACACCGGTTCGCGCCTTGCCGCGCTGTGCCTGACTGCGCTCGGCGTGGTTTACGGCGACATCGGCACCAGTCCGCTGTATTCGCTGCGCGAATCATTGCACGGCATCGCGCACCTTGAGCGAACGCCGGCCAACATCCTGGGCGTGCTGTCGCTGATTTTCTGGTCGCTGATCATCGTGGTGACGATCAAGTATCTGCTGATTGTGCTGCGGGCGGACAATCGCGGCGAGGGGGGCGTGCTGGCGCTGCTGGCGCTGCTGCGGCCGTGGCGCGGTTCGCCGCGGCGCCGGCGCAGCGTGCTGATCGCGCTCGGGCTGTTCGGCGCAGCACTGCTCTACGGCGACGGCATGATCACGCCGGCGATCTCGGTGCTGAGCGCAATGGAAGGGCTCGAAGTGGCGACACCGCGGCTGGCGCCGTACGTCGTACCGATCACGGTGGCAATCCTGGTGCTGCTGTTCCTGGTGCAGCGGCGCGGCACCGCGCGCATCGGCCTGGTATTCGGGCCGGTGATGCTGGTGTGGTTCGTGGTGCTCGCGCTGCTCGGTGTGGGCGGCATCATCGATCATCCGCAAGTGCTGGCCGCCGTCAATCCGGCGCACGCGGTGGATTTTTTCGTGATGAACGGCTGGACCGCATTCCGTGCGCTGGGCGGCATCTTTCTGGCGCTGACCGGCGCCGAGGCGCTGTACGCGGACATGGGTCATGTCGGCCGGCCGTCGATCCGGCTGACGTGGTTCGCGCTGGTGCTGCCGGCATTGCTGATCAACTATTTCGGACAGGGCGCGCTGCTGCTCGCCAGCCCCGCCGAAACGCAGCCGTTCTACCGGCTGGCGCCGCCGTGGGCGCTCTACCCGCTGGTCGGTCTGGCGGCACTCGCCACCATTATCGCGTCGCAGGCGGTGATTTCCGGCGTATTCTCGATCACGCGGCAGGCGATCCAGCTCGGACAGTGTCCGCGACTGACGCTGGTGCAGACGTCGTCGGAAGAGATCGGCCAGGTCTATCTGCCTGCGGTGAACTGGTTCATGATGATCGCCACCATCTGGCTGGTGCTGAGCTTCGGTTCTTCGAACAATCTTGCCGGCGCCTACGGCGTCGCGGTGTCGGCGACGATGGTGATCACCACCGTGCTCGCATTCTTCGTGATGCGCGAGCGCTGGCGCTGGAGCACGGCAACGGCGCTCGCCGTCGCCGCGGGATTCATCGTGATCGACCTTGCGTTCTTCGGATCGAACCTGCTGAAGATCGCGGACGGCGGATGGTTTCCGCTGGCGATCGGCCTGTTCGTGTTCACGCTGATGACGACATGGCGCCGCGGCACCGAAATTCTCGCAATGCGGGTGCGCAAGCACACCGAGCCGCTGAAGGATTTCCTCGCACGCATCGCCGCCGAGCCGCCGCTGCGCGTGCCGGGAACAGCCGTTTTCCTCGGCGCGCATGAACATGGCACGCCACCGGCGCTGATTCATCATCTCGCGCACAACAGGGCGCTGCACGAGCGCGTAATTCTGCTGACGACGGTCATCGAGGAAGTGCCGCGCGTGCCGGCCGCCGAACGGCTGGAACTGGCCGAACTGCCGTGCGGCTTTTTCGGCGTCGTCGCACACTACGGCTTCATGCAAAGCCCGAACATCCCGGTTGCGCTGCGCGGCTGCGAATCGCTGGGGCTCAAGGTCGACCTCGACACGACGACCTATTACCTCAGCCGCGCATCGCTGATTCCGTCCGACGAACGGCCCGGAATGGCGCTGTGGCGCGATCATCTGTTTGCGTTCATGTCGCGCAACAGCGCGCGGCCGGCGGCGTTCTTCAATCTGCCTGCCGAAGACGTGATAGAACTCGGCATACAGGTGGAAATCTGACCGCCGGCGGTGCCCTGCCGGCGGCCCCGTTGCGCGTTACGGCGCCGGCGGCCGGCGGCCGAGAATGGCGAAGATGATGAACAGGATCAGTCCGATGACGAACAAAATCCATGCGATGTTGGCGGCGGTTCCGGCAATTCCGGTGAACCCGAATATGCCGGCCACGATGGCTATGATCAGAAATATTGCGGCCCAATAGATCATCGTCGTTTCTCCTTTCACTGGTTTGGCAATGGCGAACTGCAAAGCTTCAGCCCCCTCTGCATCTGTCCAGCATCCGGCGAAACCAATCACTGATTGTCTGCGCCTTCCTTGATCCTGCCTGGTCCGTCTGCTTCGACGCCCCGGCCGCCGATGCCGCTGGCAACCGAAGTCGCAACTGATAAAATACGGGAAACGGTGTTCCGGAATGGAGAGCACGCGCGTCCCGGCCCCGGCCGTTGCGCCCCTCTCCCGTTGAAAACATGCCGCCCGGTTGGAAACTGCAGACCAGACTTATCAGCGGCTGTTACGTCAATACGCTACCTGAAAGCCGCCGCCCGCGCAACTTCCCGGCGGTCGGCGGCGCGCGCTTCGGGAACCTTGCCGGCATTTATGCACTCCGAATAAAAAATAACATGTTTCCAAAAATATCTCCGAATACGATACAACCGAGGAAGACCATGCGATGAAAGCCATAGCCGTCGTTCCGGGCAAACCGGACCTGCACGCCGTCGAGCGTTCCGAACCCAGTATTCAGTCCGACCACGAAGTGAAGATGCGCGTACTGCGCGTCGGCATCTGCGGCACCGACCGCGAGGAAGCCGGCGGCGGCCGCGCGCTGGCGCCGGCCGGGCACCCGGATCTCGTGATCGGCCATGAAATGCTGGGACAGGTGGTCGACGTCGGCTCCGGCGTCACCCGCGTGCAGCCGGGCGACTATGCGGTGTTCACCGTGCGCCGCGGCTGCGGCAAGTGCCAGCCGTGCCAGAGCAACCGGCCCGACATGTGCCTGACCGGCCAGTATCATGAGCGCGGCATCTGGGGCCTGGACGGCTACCAGGCGGAATACGTCGCCGACCATCAGCAGTACGCGGTGAAGGTCGCCCCCGAGCTCGCAGCCACCGGCGTATTGTGCGAGCCGCTGTCGGTCGCCGAGAAGGCGATCGACGAAGCCATGCGCATCCAGACCGCGCGCCTGCCGGGCGCCACACCGGGACCGGAATGGTTTGCCGGGCGCCGCTGCCTGGTCGCCGGGCTGGGACCGATCGGCCTGCTGGGCGCGATGGTGCTGAAGCTGCGCGGCGCCGACGTCTACGGACTCGATATCGTCGACCCCGACAGCGCGCGCCCGCAATGGCTGAAGAAGATCGGCGGCCATTACGTGAACGGACACGACGTAGCGCCCGACAAGGTTGATGACAAGATCGGAGACATGGACCTGATTTTCGAAGCGACCGGCGTACCGAAACTGGTCTTCAACCTGCTCGACGCACTCGGACAAAGCGGCGTCTATGTGCTGACCGGCATTCCGGGCGGCACGCGTCCGGTCGAGGTTCCGGGTGCGGAGTTGTTGCGCCAACTGGTGCTCGATAACCAGGTGATCGTCGGCAGCGTCAACGCCGCGCCGATGCACTGGGAAATGGCCGTGGACGATCTCAGCCATGCGTGCAAACAATGGGGCGGCCACGTCGCGAAGCTGATCACCCACAGCCACCCCGCCGCCGACTTCGCTGCGGCGCTCGACCATCACGCGGATGAAATCAAGGTCGTGCTGGAATGGTCGAAGTGAGGCGCATCAGAGGCGATGCGCGACGGTCGATGGCGAACACCATCATCCTTTCCGCTTCGCTCCCTGCGACCGCGCAAGGCGAAGCAGGAGCCCGCGTAGCGGGTGCGACCCTGGAGCGGGATGCGGGCGCCTCAGACACGCGGTCTTGGCACCTCTCCGCTGGCCGATCCCCTTCGGGGCCCCTCGGCCGACGCTCCGAGGCGCCCTCCTTAAAAACAGGAGGGGAAAAATATGGTGTGCGATGAACCGCGTAGATTCTCCCCTCCTCGAATGAGGAGGCGTGGACGCGAAGCGGACGGGGTGGTAAGGCGGCGCATGGATATGGCACGCTGTGAAACGATTTCTTTCCGCATAAAATAACTCGCATCGCGTGCAACCGGTAAAACCGCTGACCAACGCCAACAACAACATCATAAACCTGTCATGATCGCACCCACCACCTACGCACCCGGCTGGCCCGGCAGCGAGCCGCGCTGGACATCGAGCGCGAAGACCGGCGTCGGCACCGCGCTCGGCAGCGGCAGCCGCGTGTGGTTTACACTGAGCCATGGCATCCTGAATGAAATCTACTACCCCCGGCTCGATACGCCCTGCACGCGCGACGTCGGCCTCATCATCACCGCCGACGACGGTTACTTCTCCGAAGAAAAGCGCCATGCCGACACGCACGTCAGCTATCCGTTCGACGGGGTGCCGTTCTATCGATTGACCAACATCTGTCATGCCGGCCGCTACCGCATCGACAAGGATGTCCTCGCCGATCCGCTGCGCGACGTGGTGCTGCAGCGTGTCCGCTTCATGCCGAATCCGGACGTTGCGGGAAACTATCGTCTTTACCTGCTGGCGGCGCCGCATCTCGGCAACCGCGGCTGGAGCAACAGCGGCTGGATCGACGATTACAAGGGCGTACCGATGCTGTTCGCGCAGCGGGAAGGGTTTGCGCTGGCGATCGCGTGTTCCGCGCCGTGGCTCAGGCGCTCGGCCGGTTTCGTCGGCCGCAGCGATGGCTGGCAGGATCTGCGTCGGCACGGCCAAATGGCGTGGGAATACGGGCATGCCGAGAACGGCAACGTCGCGCTCACCGCCGAAATCGACAGCGCTGCCTGCAACGGCACGTTCGTGATCGCAATCGGCTTCGGCAATACACCGGCGGAGGCCGGGCATCGCGCATCAGCCAGCCTCGCCGACGGCTTCGACGCGGCACAGTCGATTTATGTCAACGAATGGCAGCAGTGGCAGCAGTCGCTGGCGCGCATCGACGATGCGCCGACGGGCGAATACAACGCCTATCGCATCGCGGCGCAGGTGCTGCGCTGCCACGAATCGAAACGCCTGCCGGGCGGACTGATCGCGAGCCTGTCGTTTCCGTGGGGCTCGTCGAAAAGCGACGACGACATGGGCGGCTACCATCTGGCATGGCCGCGCGACCTGGTCGAATCCGCCGGCGCGCTGCTGGCTGCCGGCGCGCATGACGACGTCAAGCGCGTGCTGCACTATCTGCAGATCACGCAGGAAGCAGACGGCCACTGGCCGCAGAACATGTGGCTCGACGGCATGCCGTACTGGAACGGCATCCAGATGGACGAGACGGCATTCCCGATTCTGCTCGCCGATCTGGCGCGGCGCGAAGGCGCGCTGTCGGAAAACGACATGCGGCGCGTCTGGTCGATGACGCGCCGTGCCGCAAGTTTTCTGGTGTGCAACGGACCGGTCACGCAGCAGGACCGCTGGGAAGAAGACGCCGGCTATTCGCCGTTCACGCTCGCCGCGGTGGTGGCCGCGCTGCTGG
>JBDZVW010000161.1:0-6308 GCA_040255885.1 Betaproteobacteria bacterium | reverse complement strand
AGCATCAGGCTGGCGGCCAAGCCCCAGGGCGGACGCAGGGAACGCAGGCGTGGGCAATGCATGGCAGTGGTCTCCTGCGGGTCAGCGCTTGTACTCGTTCTGCAGCTGGTTGCGCTGGTGGATCTGCTTTTCCCAACTCGCCTGATCACCGCGTGTCCAGCCGTCGGCCATCAGCACAGCGGCCGATTCGTGTCGTGTGCCGACGATCCGGATATTCTCGGCCGCCAGCGCGTTCAAGAGACCGTTGGTCTGATCCGCGCACAAGGTAAATACCTGGCGCACTCCCAGTATCCTGAGACTTTTTGCCACGTCTTCTGCCGCGGTGCCCACGCTCTTACCCTATTGATTGTTGTGGTGAATGGGCATAGCCGGAAGCCTCGGCCCTCCCGCCAGTTCCGAGAAACACGCTTTTTACCTGCTGGTATTGCCGCAGCGCCTGGCGTCCACGCTCGCGTCCAAGTCCGCTTTGCTTGAAGCCGCCAAATGGCGTCGTCACGCTGTTCTGTCGGTAGGTATTGATCCATACGGTGCCCGCCTGAATTCTTTTCGCCGTATGCCAGGCCCTGGAAAAATTACTGCTCCAGATGCCGCATGCAAGACCATAGACGGTGTCGTTGGCTTGCCGTACCAGTTCGCCATCATCGTCGAACGTGAGCACGCACAGCACGGGCCCAAAGACTTCCGTCTGGCATAGCGCCGCGTCGTTGGAAAGACCGTCGATCACGGTCGGTTCGTAGAAAGCGCCGTTGGCAAAGAGCGCTCCTGCCGGTGGACATCCGCCGGCAAGTATGCGGCCACCTTCCTTCACGGCGCCGTCTACCAGTGAGGCAACTCGATTCCGGTGAGCAATGGACGCCAGCGGACCAAACTGTGTTTGCTCATCATCGGGCATGCCAATACGCAATGACTTCGCAATGGCGACGACCTTTTCGACGATACGATCACGCACTGCCCGATGCACGAACAACCGGGACCCGGCAACGCAGGTCTGCCCCATGGAACTGAAAATCCCGAAAGCCACGCCGGCTGCGGCACGTTCGACGTCGCAATCGTCAAAAACGATATGGGGCGATTTGCCACCCAATTCCAGCAGCACGGGAATCAGCCTGTCAGCTGCCGCCGCTGCAATTGCCTTGCCGGCGACAGTGCCCCCGGTAAACGAAATCATGGCTATGCCTGCATGGCGCACGAGTGTCGCCGATGTTTCAGCGGTGGCCGGAACAACATTGACAATGCCCGGCGGAATACCTGCGTCCCGGCAGACTTTGCCGACGGCAAGGCCGGCCAACGGTGTGATTTCAGACGGTTTCAATATCACGGCGTTGCCGGCAGCCAGCGCCGGAGCCAGTTTGTCAGCCGCAATGTTGATCGGAGAGTTCCAGGGCGTAATGGCCGCAACCACCCCCATCGGTTCGTATTGCGTCAATGTGATGTAGTCGCCACGTGCTGGCGTAACTTCTGATTCCATGGTCTCACCGACGCCAGCATAGTAACGGAATATGCCGGCCGCACTGCGCACCTGGGCGCGGCATTCGCGGAACGTTTTGCCGTTCTCGCACATGACCGTACGCGCAATGTCATCGCCGCGTTCCTCCAGCAGGCCGGCTACCTGACGCAGCTTGTCAGCGCGCCGGTGAGGCAGCCAATCCTTCCAGCCACTCGATTGAAATGCGTGCGCAGCAGTAGATACTGCGTGATCCAAGTCTTCGTCGGAGGCACTGCTTACCCGTGCATTCAATGCACCGTTCGCGGGGTTGATCGACGGGATCGGCTCCGCACTCCCGTGCACCCACGAATCTCCGATTAGGAAAGGCTTCACCGACTCCATCGCTTCTCCTCGCCCTGGCACGTTCCCTCGATGGCCTACGTCACATCACGATCGGATGGTTGCCCAACAGAAAGTATCGTTCTATTATTTCGAACAGAAATTTATATAGTTGAACAAGTGTAAAATGCTCTGTCTGTAGCGTCAACCATCTGACACGGACACCGTGAGCACCACGATAACAAAAGCGTTTATCCTGATCGAAGCGCTGGCCGAGAGCCACGAGCCGCAGAGCATTTCCGATCTCGTTCGACGGACGGAATTTACAAAATCGAACATCCATTTTCTGCTGTCGGCACTGCGCGAAAACGGTTACGTCGAACAGGATGCCGCCACCAGACGCTATTTCCTGACGCTCAAGTTGTGGGAAATGGGAACTCGAGTACTCGGGCGTCTGGAGCTGCGGCGCATAGCGTCGCCGTATCTTGCATCGCTCGCGGATACCACTTCCGAGACGGTCAATCTCGCAATACTCGATCATCACGAAGTGCTGTATCTTCACAAGATCGACAGCCCCATGCCGGTACAGGCCTACACACCGGAGGGACAGCGCGCACCCGCGTATTGCACGTCCACCGGCAAGGCGATGCTGGCGTATCAGCCGGCGGAGCAGATCAGGCAAATCGCCCGGATGATCGAGCGGCACACCGATCGCACCGTTTCCAATGCGACAGAATTAACGAACGAATTGCGTAAAATTCGAAATCGCGGTTATTCCGTGAATCGAGGTGAATGGCGCAGCTCGGTCCGTGGCGTTGCGGCGCCCATCATGAACGGCGCGGGTGAAGTTATAGCTGCGGTAGGCGTATTCGGACCAGCCGAACGTCTTTCCGCACGAAAACTTGATCAGCTTGCCATAACGGTAAAAATTACCGGTTCCTCTATCTCAAGAGCGTTGGGGTACCCTGGATGAAGCGATGGCAATAAGCCACCGGCACACTCGGAGTTTTTATTCAGGTCCATTCGATTTCACCATCGTGTAATAAATAGTGCGGGGCACCAGACTGAGCGGGCCGAACGGTTGCGGCCGCAACGACGGATCGGCGCTGTCCTTGCACGCTTGCTGAATTCCGAAAAATACCCTGGCCGCGACAGTCTCGTGCCAGAACCAGTGTTCGATCGCGCTCGGTGAGAGATTTCCCGGTTGCGCTGCAACCGCTTCGTAGTAATACGCCTTCAGGTCATCGCAGACGCGCTTCAACGCGACTCCGGCCGACAGGCCTGGCGCGGCGGCCGTCTTGGGCGCAGTGCCGAGATACGACACGGCGTAGTCGGCCGCATCGTCGACGCTCATTCCGGAAATACCGAACGTCGTGCGCCCGCGCCGCTTCACTGCGAGGTCATACCATGGCCGAAGCTGCGCAATTTCGCGCTTCAGCGCATTCGCCGGGTCGCCGCTGTCGGCTTCCGGCCGAGCGAAACTGACCGGGCAGGCGAATGCTCCGTCATCGGTGCTGGTGCCTGGAGCGTCCTCCGGAAAATCCTCCAGCACCGGCCCCACAGACTGCTCGAACAGGGCGAGCAATGCGCGCAGCACCCTGCGTTGGAAGTCCGGTTCGTTCGGCGCGCCGAATGGACGACCGAGCATGAACGGCACCCACAATGCGCGCGGCGGCCGGATCGCGGCGGTCTGCTCGCGAATCAGGCTTATCTGCGCAGTCGGAACGCCCGCCCGCTCGATAAAATGGCCGAGTGCGCCCACGGCGCACGTGCAGTTCGGTCAGACTGGCGTGAGCAGCACCGCATCGACCTGGTCCTTCTTCAGCAGTCCGGCGAGCTCGCCGGCCTTCGGCTCCAGCGTACGAATCGGTGACGCGCCCATGAACGCATAATGAAAATCGGCAACCGAGCCAATGACACCATCCGCTTCCAGCTCGCGTAATCGCCCGAGCGGAAACACAACGTTCATATCTTCCTGGAAGCCGCTGCGGTCGAAATTCACCGACGTATGGCTCATCACCAGATCGGACGGCGGCGTGTCGCCCGGGATGATGCGGTAGTCCGCCGAACCGATCTCGAACGGGCGGTCACTGCGCAGATGGATGCCCGACGTAGTAACGATCGCGACTCGGCGCCGATTGAGCGCAGGCCCCGTGACAAACGGTGTTTCGCCGAAATCCGGCAGGTCACGGATCTTGTCCAGATGATGACGCTGCTCCCATTCCGGAAAATCACTCAGCCTCGCCACGTTGTTTTCCTCTCACGATGCCGTCAATGCAATGTTATCGTAACGTGTAGCTCAGCGTAACCCGATGTTTCATCACTCATGCCGGATTACTCCTGTGTGCTGCATCCTCCAGCACGAAATCAGCCCCGCGCTCACCGATCATGATCGCGGCGGCATTGGTGTTCGATGATGGAATAGTGGGCATGACAGAAGCGTCGATTACACGCAGATTGCTTACACCGTACACGCGAAGGCGCGAGTCCACGACACCGTCGCCAGGCGCTCCCATGCGACAGGTTCCGACGGTATGCCACGCAGTCTGCCCGGTTTGCCGGGCGTAATCGAGCAATGCGTCATCACCATCGGCCTCCGCACCTGGCCGATGTTCCTTCACGATGAATGGTTCGAGCGCCGGCTGCGATGCGATGCGACGAATCAGCCGCAGCAGCGCCACCACGGTCTCGCGGTCCGACACATCCGTCAGATAGCAGGCTTCTATTTTCGGATGTTCGGCCGGATCGCGCGAACGGACGTGCAGGCAGCCGCGCGAGCGTGGATGAAGCTTGAATCCGCCGATCGAAAATCCGGAATACCGGTCGATGCCACCGACCTTCGATCGCGAATAGCGGTCCTTGCCGCTGATATGGTAGATGCGAACCATCACGTCGGGCCGGTCGAGCGTGTCGCTGGTTTTCGTGATCGCGTGCGCGGTGGAGGACGTGCCGGCCAGCAGCCCCTTGCGCGTCAGCACGTATTGCAGCGCGGCACGCGCCTTGTGCCACGGGCTGCGCATCATGTCGTTGATCGTGATCGGCACGTTGGTTTCATACGTGCATCGCACGTTCAAATGGTCGATCATGTTCTCGCCGACAGCGGGTTGATCGGCGACGATCGGAATATTCAGCGAACGCAGGATTTCAGCGTTGCCGATGCCGGAGAGTTCCAGCAGTTGCGGCGACCGGATCGCGCCGGCGGCGATGATCACTTCGCGCGCGGCGCGGGCGCTTTTCTGCGCGCCATGCTGCCGGTACTCGACGCCCGTTGCGCGCGTTCCTTCGAATACGATCGATGACACGAGCGCCCCGGTTTCGATGCGCAGGTTCGGCCGCCGCCGTGCGTCGCGCAGATAGGCGACCGCGGTGCTCCAGCGCCGGCCATGAAACGCATTCTGTTCGAGATAACGCACGCCCTCGTAGCTGACGCTGTTGTAATCGGCCGATTCGGCAATCGATGCCTGGATGCCGGCCCTGATGAAAGCGTCGGACAGCACGTCGGGATCACGCACCTTACGATCGGTGATGCGCACCGGTCCGGAATGCCCACGCTTCGGATCGTCGGTATAGTGGTTCGATTCCAGCCGCTGGAAATATGCTTGAACGTCGGAATAGCCCCAGCCATCATTGCCCAGTTCACGCCAGTGATCGAATTCGAGCGGGTCGCCCCACACGTATGCCATGCCGTTGATCGAACTCGATCCGCCGAGCACCTTGCCGCGCGGCCAGTAGATGCGCTTGCCGCACAGTTCCGGTTCCGGCTCGGTTTCGAACTTCCACGCATAACGGTCATTGTTCAGCAGCTTGCCGACACCCAGCGGAATATGGATCCAGATGCTGCGGTCTTTGCCGCCCGCCTCCAGCAGCAGCACGTTGTAGCGGCCGCTTTGCGTCAGTCTGGCGGCAAGCGCGCAACCGGCCGATCCGGCGCCGACGATAATGTAATCGAACGTCGCCGCGTCCATGGGCGTCACTTCGCCGCAGCGGCGCGATGCTGGAACGAATCGCGCCGGAAACTGTACAGCGCATCCGGATCGACCATCACATCGATGATCGCCGGCTTGCCGCATGCCAGTGCCGCTGCCAGCGCGTCACCGATGTATGCCGCGCGCTCGACGCGGAAACCTGCGGCACCGTACAGTTCGGCCACCTTGTCGTACGGCGGATTCGGCACGTCGGCACCGATGTAGCGTCCGCCAAAGAAATCACGCTGATAGGATTTCTCGGCACCCCAGCAGCCGTTATTCATCACCACGCACACCGTGTTGATGCCGTGCGACACCGCAGTGCCGATTTCACTCAATGTCATGCCGAAACCACCGTCGCCCATCAGGCTGATCACGGGACGCTCCGGGCAGGCGAGCTTGACGCCCAGCCCGCATGCATACGAGAACCCGACGAGGCCGAAATCGAGCGGCGTGAACAGCGACGGCGGCCAGCAGTAGCGCAGCTGATCGGTCGCCTGCAGGCACAGCGTGCCGGCATCCATCGTGAACATCGCGTCGTCGGGCACGTGATCGCGCAGCGCCTTGAACAGGGCCGC
>JBDZVW010000544.1:0-1684 GCA_040255885.1 Betaproteobacteria bacterium | reverse complement strand
TCGGCAGCCCCCGCTCTGAACGCGCGCAACAGTTCCTGTCAAAGATCCTGCATCATTGAACGTAAGGCACGAGAAGCCGGCCTTCTGCTCCTCGTGCTCTTCGGCGAAGACAGGATGAAGGTTCCTGGCTCCCTATCATCCTTCATCCCTCCGCCTTCATCCTTTCAAGGGCGGCACGCCGCCGGTCAGCCCCGTCCGCGACCGTTCGTCCGCGCCGAAAAACCTCGACTTCCCTCCTGCCAGCGCCTGCCGCCAGGCTTGCGGCCGGGATTCGCCGGAATCCGGGCACCCGGTTTCGCACGGCCGTTACGGACCGGTTCATGTCTCGCTCTGCGATCCGGCTTCGGCGCGCTGCGTCGCAACGGCAGTTTCGGTTCCAGCCCGGATACCACCGCCACCCTGATCCGCTGCCCGGTAAAGCGCTCGATCTGCCGTAACTGTTGCGCCTCGTCCGGCGCCGCGAACGAAATCGCGATTCCGCTCGCGCCGGCGCGCCCGGTGCGTCCGATGCGGTGTACGTAGTCTTCGGCAACACGCGGCAGATCATAATTGATCACATGCGTAATCCCCGCCACATCGATGCCGCGCGCCGCAACGTCGGTCGCGACCAGCACGCGGACGCTGCCGTTGCGCAGCTTCGCCAGCGTGCGGTTGCGCTGCGACTGGTTCATGTTGCCGTGCAGTGCAGCGGCGCGATGCCCGTCGTCGGACAGCGCCCCGGCCAGCCGGTCGGCGCCGCGCTTGGTCGCGGTGAACACGATCGCCTGCTCGATATCCACACCGCGCAGCAGATGGTCCAGCAACCGGTGCTTGTGACCGCCGTCGTCAACGTAATGCAGCCGCTGCTCGATATGCTCGTGGCTGGCGTGCGGCGCGGAAACCTCGATCAGCTTCGGTGAGCGCAGCAGACGCCGGGCAAATCTGGCGATCCCGCCGTCCAGCGTGGCGGAGAACAACAGCGTCTGACGCGTGGCGGGCGTTGCCGCGGCGATTTGCTCGACCGGCTTGATGAACCCCATGTCGAGCATGCGATCCGCCTCGTCGAGCACCAGCAGCTCGAGGCGCGAAAAATCGACCGCACGCTGATCGATGAAGTCGATCAGGCGGCCGGGCGTCGCGACCAGGACGTCGAGCGGTTGCTGCAGCAACCTGCGCTGCCTGGGATACGGCATGCCGCCCACTACGGTGCCAGCCCGCAGACGCTGCATGAAGCGGCAATACTTGTCCACGGCAGCGGTAACCTGCAGCGCCAGCTCACGCGTCGGCGTCAGCACCAGCACGCGCGGCCCGCGGCCGGATTTCGCGGACGGCTGTGCCAGACGCTGCAGCGCCGGCAGCACGAAGGCGGCGGTCTTGCCGGTGCCGGTCGGCGCCGACACCATCAGGTCATGGCCGGCCAGCGCCTCGGGTATTGCCGCCGCCTGAACCGGCGTCGGCTGATCGTAGTCCGCCGCGGCAAGCGCCTGAAGGATGGCGGGATTCAAATTCAAGGATTCAAAAGACATTGAGACTCTTTCCAGGAGTACAGCAGATCAAACGCGCAGACAGAATGGCTGCCGCAAAAGGCAGATTGACGCCGCCGGCGCACGGATATCGTCGCCAACCGTGCAGGAAGCAGCTATTCGGAACGCAAAGCTGGAATCAGGGGGTCAGGGACAAATGCAACTCGAATTCGCAGACAACT
>JBDZVW010000543.1:0-1686 GCA_040255885.1 Betaproteobacteria bacterium | reverse complement strand
AGGCCTTACCAAGCGCTTCGGCGACGTGCGCGCGGTCGAACGGCTCGAACTGGAAGTTCCTGCCGGCGAGTTTTTTGGTCTGCTGGGTCCCAACGGTTCCGGCAAAAGCACCACGGTTCACATGCTGGCGACGCTGATTCGCCCCACCGCCGGCACCGCACACGTCGCGGGCCATGATGTGCTCGCTGCCGGCCCGCAAGTACGGCGTGCGATCGGTGTTGTGTTCCAGGAATCGGCGCTCGACCGTTCGCTCACCGCATGGGAGAACTTGCGTTTCGCCGGCGCACTGCACGGCTTGTCGGCGCGCGAGACGCGCGTGCGTGCCGATGAGCTGCTGGCGCTGACCGGTCTTACGGAAAAGCGCAACACGCCGCTCGCCGCGCTGTCCGGCGGCATGCGCCGCGCGCTCGACATCGCGCGTGGCGTGATCCACCGCCCGCGCGTGCTGTTTCTCGACGAACCCAGCACCGGGCTCGACCTGATGAACCGGCGCCGCATCTGGCGTTTCATCGACGGCCTGCGCCGTGACGCCGGCATGACGGTGTTCCTCACCACGCACTATCTCGAAGAGGCCGCCGGCTGCGACCGGGTCGCGTTCATCAAGTCGGGTGCGATCGTGCGCCGCGGCGTGCCGCCGGAACTGGTGGCGGCGCTCGGCGACTACATCGTCGAGATCGAGGCATCCGATGCGCAGGCGCTGGCGCAACGCTTTGCGGATCGGCTCGGCCCCTGCATCGTCGACCACGATTGCGCGTTCTTCCGGGTGCGCGGCGAGCTGGCAGCGTTCGCCGGGCTGCAGGCCGAGCTCGCGTCACAGGTTGCCGCGCTGCAGGTGCGGCGACCCAATCTCAACGATGTTTTTCTGTGGGTCAACGAGCAGGAACTGCGATCATGACGGCGCGCGCGGTGTACGCAGTGATCGAGCGCGAGATCATCCGGCTGTTTCGCCAGCGCGGGCGGCTGCTGTCGGCGATGGTGCGGCCGCTGATCTGGCTGTTCGTGATCGGCGCCGGCTTCGACGCGGTGCTGCAGCATTCCGGCGCGCCGAGCTATCAGTATTTTCTGGTGCCAGGCATTCTCGGCATGACGATGCTGTTCGGCGCGATGCTGGCGGCGCTGTCGATGGTCTACGACAAGGAATCGGGCGTGATGCGCATGTTGGTGGTGGCGCCGTTCGAGCATTACTGGATCGTGATCGCGAAGCTGCTGGGCGCGGTGCTGGCGGCGGTGATCCAGGCGATACTGGTGATGGTGCTGCTGGGGATTCTCGGCTTCCTGCGCGGCGCGTTGGCGCCTGCGGCGCTGATCGCCGGCATTCTCGGCACCGCCTTCGTCTGCGCCAGCCTCGGCATGCTGGTCGCGGCGTGGACGAAGACGCTCGACAATTTCGCGGTGATGATGAACTTCGTGATTTTCCCCGTGTTCTTCCTTTCCGGCTCGCTCTACCCGATCGAGCATCTGCCGCCCGCGCTGCGTGTGGTGGCGATGCTCAATCCGTACACCTACGGTGTCGATCTGCTGAAGCACGGCGCGTCAGCCGGCGGCGGCTTGTTCGGCCCCGATTTCGCAATCACGACCGATCTTGGGGTTGTGATCGGATTTACGGCTGCCGCAACGCTGGTTGCGTGCGTACGATTCTCGCGCGACACCGCGTACGAACCGCTGATCCGGTTTCTCGCAAAGAAC
>JBDZVW010000542.1:0-1687 GCA_040255885.1 Betaproteobacteria bacterium | reverse complement strand
GATCGCGGCGACCAGCTCGTCGCGCGTCACCTGCTGCGGCGTGGCGCCGGCCTGGTTACGGTCGATCAGCCACAGGCTCTGGTCGGCCCGTACCTGGACTTCGAGCGGTCCCGGCGCGGCGGTCGCGGCCTTGCCCATCGACGGCAACTGGATTTCACCGGGATTGACCAGCGGCGCGGTAACCATGAAGATCACCAGCAGCACCAGCATCACGTCGATGTACGGAACCACGTTGATCTGGTTCATCAGCCGTCGTTCGTGGCGGCGTTCGATCAGCATGCGACGTCCCTCAGCGGCTTTGGCGTTGCAGAATGTTGGAAAACTCTTCCATGAACGACTCGAAGCGCGTCGCCAGGCGGTTGACGTCGCCGGCAAAGCGGTTGTACGCAATCACCGCCGGGATCGCCGCGAACAGGCCCATCGCGGTCGCAATCAGCGCCTCGGCGATGCCGGGTGCGACGTGCGCGAGCGTCGCCTGCGCGACGTGCGCCAGTCCGCGGAACGCGTTCATGATGCCCCACACCGTGCCGAACAGGCCGACGTACGGACTCACCGAGCCGACGGTCGCAAGAAACGCGAGATGGCTTTCGAGGTATTCCATTTCGCGCTGGTAGGTTGCGCGCATCGCGCGCCGCGTGCCGTCCATCACCATGCCGACGTCCATCGACGACTGCCGCCGCAGCTTGGTGAATTCGCGGAAACCGGCTTCAAAAATGCGCTCCAGACTGCCGGCGGAACTGCGCGCGGTAATCGCCGACTGGTAGAGCTCGTTGAGATCGGCGCCGCTCCAGAATACCTTCTCGAAATCGTCGGTCTGTTTCGTGACGCGCTTGTACGCGAAGGTCTTGAGAAAGATGTAGTACCACGAAAAAAGCGATGCGATCAGCAACAGCAACAGCACCAGCTGCACCAGCACGCTGGCGGTGGTCAGCAGTGAAAGGACCGACAGGTCAGGGGAAACATTCATGCGTGGCTTCCTATTTTTTGCAGGACTGACTGCGGTATTCTGGCGGGCCTCAATGACCGCATGTCGAGGCATGCCACTTCGATGCGGCCGACCGTCAGCACGTCGGCCGCACGCAGCACGCGCTGGGCAAGCCGGATGCGGCTGCCGCGTGCCGTAACGGATTCCACCGTCACCGTGAGCTCATCGTTGAACACGGCCGGCCTGAGATAGTCCAGCGTCACCGAACGCACGGCGAAAACGATGCCCCACTGCTCACGCAATTCGGTCTGCTCGAATCCGAACGCCCGCAGCCATTCCGTGCGCGCGCGTTCCATGAACCGCAGGTAATTGGCATAGTAAACCAGTCCGGCGAGATCGGTGTCCTCATAATAAACGCGTACCGGCCACAGAAACGTCGCGCTGGCGATCGTGCTATCGAGCATCAGGGCGGAGGCGCCGACATGAACCCAAAACTCTAATCGTAAAGGCTGCGGCGCGAATCGTAAATGAAAAAAGCGGCCGATGCGGTTTTTTTACATTCACTGCCAGGCGCTTACCGCACGTCGCCGCCGGGATCGCTTTCCCACAGATCGGACGTGGCCGCGGCCGTCGGCTGCGCCAGTCCGAAATGACGGTACGCGGTCACGGTCGCCATGCGCCCGCGCGGCGTGCGCTGCAGGTAGCCCTGCTGGATCAGATACGGCTCGAGCACGTCCTCGATGGTGTCCCGCGCCTCGCTGA
>JBDZVW010000160.1:0-6360 GCA_040255885.1 Betaproteobacteria bacterium | reverse complement strand
TGGTCGCGCTGCCGTCGGGGCTGCGGACCACGGTCGCCGCAATCGTCACCGCGGACGATACGCTCGAACGCGCGCACGCACCGCAATCCGTTACGCTGCTGCTGGCCGACGAGATCGACATTTCGCGTGGTGACCTGCTTGCGCATCCGGATGGTGCGCCGCGAATTGCGGATGCGATCGACGCCACGCTGTGCTGGATGGACGAGACGCCGCTCGATCCGCGCCGCAAGTACCTGGTCAAGCACACCACGCGTACAGTGACCGCACGGTTTCGGACGCCGTTCGAACGCATGGATATCGCGACGCTCGATCATCATCGCACCGACACGCTGCAGCTCAACGATATCGGCCGCGTGCGCATCCGGCTGCAGCAGCCGCTGCTCGCGGACCCGTACGGCGCCGATCGCGTGACCGGCAGCTTTATCGTGATCGATCCGATGTCGAACAACACCGTCGCCGCTGGAATGATCGAATGTCCGGCAAACGATTGAATCCGGGCGGTCGCTTGGCCGCTTGCGTGTCGGGAGGCGCCCGTTCGAGCCCCATTGATCGGCCGCTGCCGAAACCCGCGGTAGCCATGCCTGCCATGGCATGTTCTCTGGCAAACGAAGGAGGTTATCGAAAATGGTCGGGATGACCAAACACCCATTTGCGGATTGGGAAAAGAACCGGAGCTTTGCCACGGATCTTGCGACGAATCGGGCTGGGGCCGGAAGTACCCCTTTTGGCCGCAAGTTCGCGGATTACGACACCATCGTTCGTGCCCGCAGCAAGACCGGGCTGTCTCAGCTGCAGTTTGCGGCGCTGCTCGGAATTTCGGTGCGCACGCTTCAGGAGTGGGAACAGGGGCGCCGCCAGCCGAGCGCCGCCGCCCAGACCCTGATCAGGGTTGCGGAACGGCATCCGAGCGTATTGCGGGAGCTGGCAAACGGCGATTCGCGGTTCGCGCGCGACTGACGGCGCGCCGGCGGTCATGGACGGGCATCGTGCTGATGCCCGATCCGTCACGTTTCTGGGCTTTGATCGGGCAATGACGGCGATCGATTGCCCGCGGCCAGCCGGTGGCCGGCATAGCCCAGGCTCATCCCGATCAGCGACCAGAACAGCAGCGAATTCTCGCGAATGAGAATGTCGTCGGTCAGACTCTTCACCGCAGCTCCGACGAGCAGGGCAAGGCCGAATTGTCCATAGAGCCGGATTCTCGGATTTGAGTTTTTATAAAGTTTCCAGTATTCCCGCAAAAAGGTGGCGAATAGGAACAATAATGCGATGACCCCCCAGGGACCGGCTTCGAGAGCGTAATTCAACAGCATATCGTGAGCGTGCCAGTAGTATGAGTTGTCAAAATGTTTGACGAATTCATGCCTCAGGATGCCTCGTCCAAACCCGTATCCGGTCCAGGGGCGTTGAGCAATGCGCTGGACGGCGTAGGACCATATCTGTGGCCGAGGGTCATGCGTGACGCTATTTTCCAATCCAGTCACGCTTATTGCGTGTGCTCCGCTTTTGACATAGCTCGCGGTGATAAAAACAATTATGGCGAGACTGCACAGCGCAGCAAAAGCTGACAACGCAAATATCTTAGTTCTCCTGCTGAGAGATTGTTTGCGTAAGTGAAGGCCGCAAAAGATGACGGCCTCGGCAATGAGCGCCAGCCACATCATACGGTTTAGTGTGAGATAACCACTGATACATACCAGCGGTATGGTGATCCAGAATAGCCGACGCCGTGTTGAACTCTCTCTAGTTTGCGCTACCGCCAGCAGCAGGAAAGGTACAATGAGAACGATGTAGGTGCTGTAAGCGTTGCGGTCGCCGAGCCAGTCCGCGGTTGTGGACCAGTCGTTGTGCCAAATATAGTTGACTATCGCATAAACGGAAATGATAACGAAGCTTGCGACAATTGCACGTCGTAACAGTCGCTCGTTCGTTTCGTTTGCAGCTAGATAAAAAAGTGCGAAATAAGCCAGTACTGTGTATCCCACCTCGTTCCTAAATTCGGCGATCGAATATGCAGGCCTGATACTCCATGCCACTGACAGAAGACAGATGCCCGCCCAAAGGGTAAGCGCGATTTTGCCCGGAGGGAGCGGCTGTGGGTTGCGGGAAGCTCGATACAAGGCGACGAAAGCAGCAAACATCAGGCAAAGCAGACGCAGCGCTACTGTGTGTGTAAAAGGCAAAATGAATAAAAAAAGGCAAGCCGGTATCAGTTCATAATGCGCGCGACGAGTTGAAAACGTCATGGTTGCGATTCGCGTTGAGTGGAATAACGACAGATATTATGTTTATGTCGATGCGCGCTGATCATGCAGGCGATTTGAGCTGCTCCGTTAGCGAAGGGATACCTGCCGTTTGCTCTTCTTTAAATGTTTGCTCGACGATACGAACGACTTCAGTGATATTGATTCGTGTTACATCCTCGTTTTCGCCAATAAGTGGGTAATGGCGTAAACCGAGGTTGGGAGACGCGACGGCCTGTCTGAGTACCCCTTGACGAGGATCAGACCATAACGAGATTACCGTGATGGGAAAAAAACAGTCCAGATAATAAATCATGCCGAGTATTCCGCTGTCGGGCGCAATCAGTATATTGCAGTGGTTCTTGATCACTGAGATCATCTCTAGCACCGACGTCTTTCCGCGCAAGTCAGTAACGATGGAAGAAGAGAAAGCGTCCTGCCTTGCAAAACCGAAAAGAACGAACCGAACCGTGTGGCGTGCCGCTATCTGGTCAAAAAGTCTTTGCCAGTGGTCCGTAGGCCAGTTCTTTACATAGCCGTAATATTGGTTGGTTTCCGAATTAACGTGAACAGCTATGCAGATTTCGCCGTTTTTCTGAAAGTCGAATTTCTTGCACAGCGCATCATATTCCGGTTTCCATTTCAGGCGTGGCGTGACGGTGCCGAGTTGCCACGATAGCCATTCAGTAGGATCCGGATCGTCCAATACGATATCGAAATCCTCACGCCTGATGTCCAGTCGACTAAAAACTTCACGGGGAGAAGAACTTCCTCTTGTGAGTTCCGGATCGACAAGGATATTGATGGATTCGAGAAGCTGGAAGGGCTCTGCGAGGTCTTTGCGGGTTATGACTGTGATTTCGGAATCGGGAACGAATGTTCTTATTCTCTGAAATAGGGTATACAACCCTAAAGCTATATCGCCGAGACCACGATTCCAATAGATGAGGAAGCGCCGGTGGCCATGTTTCGCAGCTCGTCCGAGCAGGCGGTCGAATTCATTGCCGAAAATTCGGCGAAGCAACCAACGTATTAATTTGGAAATCATGATGAGAGCAGGGTTTGCGCTAAACCGAGGCTGTTTTTTTCTGCATAGATTTTACTATTGCATCAGGTTTGACGGGAGCATAGGATTCGAATCCGAATTGTTTTGTACTTTCACATATGCGCTATCTGCAACACTCAGCATCGCATGGCCTATGCTTAAGTTTATCCAAAGTTTTATGTTTATCTGCTGGTGAAGGATGCACACAATAGTGCCAAATATTACCAAGGCATTATAAGTTATCAAGGAAGACACGAATGATTGCAGCTGAAGTGTGCATGCTAGGGGCCATTGGATGTGCGGAATAGCCGGATACTACAGCGACCAGCGCTGCGCGCCGGACGTGCTGTGCAACATGACGCAATCGCTTGCGCACCGTGGCCCCGACGCGGAGGGCTTTTTTGAGTCCGGCGAAATCCATCTCGGCCATCGCCGCCTGAGCGTGGTCGACCTCGAAGGCAGCGCGCAGCCGCTGTTCAACGAGGATCGCTCGGTGGTGGTGGCATTCAACGGCGAAATCTACAATTTTCAGAGCCTGCGCGACGAGTTGCTGAAGGCCGGCCACCGGTTCGCCACGCATGGCGACAGCGAGGTACTGGTCCACGCGTGGGAAGAGTACGGCCCGGAGATGGTGCAGAAGCTGTCGGGCATGTTCGCGTTCGCGATCTGGGACATGAAGAGCCGCACGCTGTTTCTGGCGCGCGATCACCTCGGTGTGAAGCCGCTGTACTATTACTGGGACGGCAGCGTCTTCGCGTTCGCGTCGGAGCTCAAGGCGATGCTGCAGCATCCGGCGGTGAAACGGGAAATCGACGTCGACGCGATCGCGCTCTATCTCGAATGCCAGTACATCCCGGCGCCACACAGCATTTATCGCCACATCAGCAAACTCAGACCTGGCCATTCATTGACGCTGGCACAGGGCAAACTCACCGAAACGCGCTATTGGCTGCCCGGCTATTCGAACAAGCTCGATCTGTCCGATGATGAGGCGGTGAAGCTGGTCGAATCGGAACTGCGCCGGTCGGTGCAATCGATGCTGATGGCCGACGTGCCGCTTGGCGCATTCGTCAGCGGCGGTATCGATTCCAGTCTGATCGCGGCGCTGATGACGGACTGCACCGGCAAGCCGGTCGAGACTTTCAATATCGGCTTCGTGAACAGCGCGCTGCACAGCGAGCACGAAGCCGCGGCGGCAGTGGCGGCGCATATCGGCAGCCGCCACCATGCGCTGATGCTCGACCCGCACACGGTGCTGGACGCGTTCGAAAGCTGGGTTGACGTCTTCGACGAGCCGCTCGGCGACCAGGCGGCATTGCCGACACTGCTGCTGTCGCAACTGACGCGGCAGCACGTGACTGTGGCGCTGACCGGCGAGGGCGCGGACGAGATTTTTGCGGGCTACAGCAATTACCGGAAGCGTGTGAAGGAAGAAAAGCTGGTCTCGCTGCTGAGCGGACGCTGGTCGCCATTGCCGCGCCTGATCCGCTACCTGCCGACGGTATTGCGCAAGGACCGCATACTCAAGGCCGTGGCGCGCCCGCTGGCGCAGCGCTACGTGACGATCCCGAACGTGTTCGACGAGGCGCTGCGCCCATCGATGTTTTCCGACACATCCAATCGTCAGGCGACGGCGCGCCTGCGCGAGTGTGCTGCAGTTTTCTACGACGAGTGCAATTCGGCCGACTATATTGACCGCATCATGTACGTCGATACCCGGCTGTGGCTGCCGGACGACATATTGACCAAGGTCGATCGCGCGACGATGGCGCATTCGCTCGAAGCCCGTGTGCCGTATCTCGATCATCGTTTCGTCGAAACCTGCGCACGGCTGCGGCCGGATCTGAAGCAGCGCGGCGACACGCGCAAATTCGTGCTGAAAAAAATCGCCGAAAAATATCTGCCACATGAAATCGTGCATCGCCGCAAGCAGGGCTTCGTGATGCCGCTGCATCAGTGGCTGGGGCAGGAGCTGAAGCCGCGACTGGCCGAATGTCTGTCATCCGACGGCCTGTCCCGGCGCAATCTGCTGCGGCCGGCGGCGATCAGCCGGCTGTTGCAGCAGCATCATTCCGGAGCTAAGAATCATTCGGGACGGTTGTGGACACTGCTGGTGCTGGAGTCCTGGTTTCGCCGCTACGAGCCGGACTTCGTGCTGTAGCTGGCAGGCTGCTAAGGAACGGCCGGCTGGGCCGGACGGTGAAGCAGTTCGTCGACTGTCGCTTCGACCATCGCTGTGTCGATCGCCTGCATGCAGCGCGGCGCCGGGCATTCCGCCGTGGAACGCGCGCAGCGGCTGACCCACGGCAGATCGCGCCCGAACAGCCGCGTCTGATCGCGGCATGGAAACGGATCGATGGTGACTGCGCGATAGCGTGCGTTGCGCCAGAAGTTGCCGCCGCTGTAAAGCGTCGCCGAACCGGGGCCGAACAGCGTCACTGTCGGTACGCCGACGAGCCGGCCGAGATGCGCGACACCGGTGTCAGGCGCGATCAGCAGCGAGGCATTCGCAAGCAGGTGCCACAACTGCGGCAGATCGAGCATGCCGGCGAACGACTGGTAGACGCGGTCGGGATCGCAGGCGGTGACGATCGTTTCTTCGCCGCGTCCGGCGCTCCATGCCACCGTCAGTCCGCGTGCAGTGAGCGCCGCGGCCAGCGTCCGCCATTTGTCCGGTTCCCAGCGTTTCAGCGGTGTGCTGGCGCCGACGTGCAGCACGCAATATGGACGTGCGGGTAGCGTGAACGGCATGTGTGGTGGCGCGGGCCAGCGGTCGGCGACGTGCGCGGCCGGCGGCGGTCCGTCGACCAGCGTTGCGACGATGTCAGGCCACGCGGCAGGCGTTGTCGGGAACGGCCGCAGTTCGTCGACAAACCAGTTTTTCCATGCCGGATGATCGCCGGCGAAACCGACGATCCAGCGTGCGCCGAGCGCCCGCGCCAGCCACGAATGGCGATTGTCCGCCGGCAGCAGTACGACGTCGGGCCGTGGCTGCCGCAATAGCGTGAAAATAGTGCACACGTCGCGCGGATCGAATGCGATTGCATCGATGCGGTACGGGTGCGCGGCGTA
>JBDZVW010000541.1:0-1698 GCA_040255885.1 Betaproteobacteria bacterium | reverse complement strand
CCGGCCGCGTACGCCAGCAGCAACAGTGTCGTGCCGAGGCTGGCGCCCTGCAATGCCGCGCCGGTCAGCACCAGCCCCAGGATCGGACCCGCGCACGGCGCCCACAGCAGACCGGTCGCAATCCCCAGCAGAAACGACGCACCGGGCCGCGGCCGACCGCCGGCCTGAGCTGCCTCGGACAGCCGGTTGCCGGCACGCACCAGCGGATGCGTCAGGCGCTCGGCCAGTTGCGGCAGCAGCAGCGCCAGCCCGAACAGCGCGACCAGCGCCATCGCCAGCCAGCGTCCGTACTGATTGGCGGCCACGATCCAGCCGCCGCCGACCGCCGCCAGCGACGCCACGACCGCGAAAGTCAGCACCATGCCGGCCAGCAACGGCAGGCCGCTGCGCGAAAACGGCTGGTTCGCGCGCGAGAATACGAATGGCAGCACCGGCAGAATGCACGGGCTGACGATGGTCAACGCGCCGCCCAGATAGGCAAGTATGAGAAGCCACATGATTTTTGACCTTTATTGGTTTTCGAAGTGCGTTTCCGGTCAGGCCGACGCGGGCGTGAATATCAGCGCCAGGCCGTCCATGCAATAGCGCAGTCCGGTCGGTGGCGGGCCGTCGTGAAACACGTGACCGAGGTGGCCGCCGCAACGCCGGCAATGAACCTCGGTGCGCATCATGCCGAGCGTCATGTCGGTACGCGTCGCGACCGCGTTCGGCAGCGGTTTCCAGAAGCTGGGCCAGCCGGTATGACTGTCGAACTTGGTGCGCGACGAATACAACGGCAGCCGGCAGCCGGCGCACGAGAACGTGCCGGCGCGGTGCTCGTTGTTGAGCGGGCTGGAAAACGGCGGCTCGGTGCCGTCTTCGCGCAGTATCCGGTACTGCGCCGGCGTCAGCAGCTGGCGCCACTCGGCGTCGGTATGCGTGACTTCAAACGTGCCGCTTCCCGAAGCCGCGGCGGATTTCGTGCCGGCACGGGCCAGCAGGCCGGAAGCCAGCGCGGCGGCGCCGACCGCGCCGGCGAAAAGAAATTGTCGTCTTGTAGCGGCCATCATGTCCTCCTGTTGTGAACTGGATCAGGGTGACGGCAGTGTAGGATCCCGCAGGTCGCCAAGTCCTCACGCAAAGTTAAACAATTCGTGATACGTGCAAGGGGCCGAATTCCGTAAAATGGGGCCGCCAGCTATTGGTGCCACCAAGGTTTCGCTCGATGGATCAGCCCAAACACGTCCTCCTGGTCGAGGACGACATGCATATCGCCGATTTGCTCGCGCTGCACCTGCGCGACGAGCGCCTGGACGTCGTGCATTGCGCCGACGGCGACGAGGGCCTGCGCCGGCTGGAGCAGGGCGGCTGGGACGCGCTGGTGCTGGATATTATGCTGCCAGGCGTTGACGGCCTGGAAATCTGCCGTCGCGCCCGCGCAATGGCGCGCTATACGCCGATCATCATCATCAGTGCGCGCGGCAGCGAAATGCATCGTATCCTCGGGCTGGAGCTGGGTGCCGACGACTACCTCGCGAAGCCGTTCTCGGTGCTCGAGCTGGTCGCACGCGTGAAGGCGCTGCTGCGGCGCGCCGACGCGCTGGCGCGCAACGCCAGAATGGATGCCGGCAGTCTGTCGCTGGCGGGCCTGTTCATCGATCCGATTGCCCGCACCGCGTCGCTCGACGGGCAGCCGCTCGACCTGACGCCGCGCGAATT
>JBDZVW010000540.1:0-1700 GCA_040255885.1 Betaproteobacteria bacterium | reverse complement strand
CCCGCTGCGCGGCCTCTACCGTTGCATCGATATCGGCTTCACGATGCGCGGCTGACACGAAGCCGGCTTCATAGGCCGACGGCGCGAGATAAATTCCCTCATCCAGCATCGCGTGAAAGAAACGGCGGAACGCCGCGGTGTCGCATTCCATCACCTCGGCGTAGCTGCGTGGCGGCGCGCTGCGGAAGTAGAGCCCGAACATGCCGCCGACCGATTGTGCCGAGAACACGATGCCGGCCTCACGCGCCGCTGCGGCAAGCCCATCGGTCAGCTGCCTTGTGATGCGCGCGAGATCGTCGTAAAAACCATCCGCCTGGATCAGTTTCAGTGTCGCGACTCCGGCTGCCATCGCGATCGGGTTGCCGGACAGCGTACCGGCCTGGTACACCGGACCCAGCGGCGCAATCTGTGCCATCACGTCGCGCCGGCCGCCGAACGCGCCGACCGGCATGCCGCCGCCGATCACCTTGCCGAGCGTCACCAGGTCCGGCGTGATGTGATAAAGCGCCTGCGCGCCGCCGCGTGCGACGCGAAAGCCGGTCATCACTTCATCGAAAATAAGTAGCGCGCCGTGTCTGGTGCATAGTGCGCGCAACGTGTTCAGAAACGCCGGATCCGGCGCGACAAGATTCATGTTGCCGGCCACCGGCTCCACGATCACCGCGGCGACTTTCGAGCCTTCACGGGCAAACGTTTTTTCGGCTGCGGCGCCGTCGTTGTACGGGAGCACCATGGTGTCGGCGGCCGTTTCCGGCGGCACGCCGGCGGAACTCGGCTGGCCGAAGGTCAGCGCGCCGGAGCCGGCTTTCACCAGC
The DNA here is from genome assembly GCA_040255885.1 of Betaproteobacteria bacterium. Taxonomy (GTDB): domain Bacteria; phylum Pseudomonadota; class Gammaproteobacteria; order Burkholderiales; family JBDZVW01; genus JBDZVW01. The sequence goes on along the minus strand of JBDZVW010000540.1, from coordinate 885 downwards.
AGTGCGTCCGCGTGTCCGTGATAGCAGCCTTCGAATTTGACGATCTTCGAGCGGCCGGTGAAGCCGCGCGCGAGCCGGATCGCGCTCATCGTCGCCTCGGTGCCGGAATTGACGAAGCGCAACTGCTCGATCGCCGGCATCAGCCGGCACACCTGTTCCGCCAGCTCGACTTCGGCCGCGGTCGGCGCGCCGAAGCTCAGCCCCCGCGCGGCTGCGCGTTGTACGGCAGCGAGCACCTCGGGGTGCGCATGGCCGACGATCAGCGGTCCCCATGAGCCGACGTAATCGATGTAGCGCCGGCCGTCGGCGTCCCACAGATACGGCCCTTCGCCGCGATCGATGAAGGGTGGGGTACCGCCGACTGCGCCGAATGCGCGCACCGGCGAATCAACGCCGCCCGGGATCACGGCCTGCGCGCGTGCGAACAGCCGGTCGCTATGCGCCGGCATGATCGGTTGTCGCAAACAGGGTGCAGAATTGCCGCGCCGCGCGGGCGACGTCGGGTGCAGCGAACAGTGCCGATATCACTGCCAGCGCATCAGCGCCGGCATCGATCAGCGATTGCGCGTTGGCGGGCGTGATGCCGCCGATCGCGACGACAGGAACCCGCAACTCCGCCTTCGCCGCGCCGAGCACAGTGAGCGGCGCATGAACTGCGCCGGGCTTCACACGCGACGCGAAGAAGCTGCCGAACGCCACGTAATCCGCGCCTGCCGCAACAGCGTCGCGCGCCAGCTCGAGCCGGTTGTAGCACGACACGCCAATCAGCGCGTGGCGGCCGACACGGTCACGCGCCGTTGCGATGTCGCCATCATCGGCACCCAGATGCACGCCGTCGGCGCCCACTTCGGCCGCGACATCGGCGTGATCGTTGACGATGGATAA
>JBDZVW010000159.1:0-6388 GCA_040255885.1 Betaproteobacteria bacterium | reverse complement strand
AAGAACTTCTGATTCGGGTTTCCTTTGCGTCCCTTTGCGCCTCTGCGCCTTTGCGGTTGCAGTTGTTTTTGACCTGCTTTTCCTTGGCGTTCTTGGCGCCTTGGCGGTTTAATCCGTATTTCAATAAACTCCAAACCCATGCTCCGCTGCGAAAACCTGACTCTCGAAGTGCCCGGCCGCACGCTGGTGCGTGACCTGACGCAAGGCTTCGGTGCCGGCGAATGCTGGGTGATTCTCGGTGAAAACGGCGCCGGCAAAAGCACGCTGCTGCACGCGCTGGGCGGCTTGCGGAGCGCGCCTGCCGGCCGCGTGCTGCATGATGGCGAATCCCTTGCCGGCATGGGCGCGCGAGCGCGGGCACGCACGATCGGCGTACTGCTGCAGCAGGAAGACCGGGGTTTCTGGGGCAGTGTGCTCGAATATGTGCTGATGGGGCGCTATCCGCACAGTCCGCAGTTTTTCGGCTGGCAGCCGGCGGACGAGACAATTGCTCGGCGCTGCCTGGCGGACTTCGACCTTGAAGGGCTGGCGCCGCGACGCTTCACCACGCTGTCGGGCGGCGAACGTCAGCGGGCGCGGCTGGCGCAGCTGTTCGCGCAGGCGCCGCAGACGTTGCTGCTGGACGAGCCGCTCACCCACCTCGATCTGCGCCATCAGGTGCGGACGCTCGATCTGCTGCGCCGCGCCGCGCGGGAGCAGCGCCGGACCGTGATCGCGGTGCTTCATGACACCTGGTGGCCCGGCGTATTCGGCGATCATGTGTTGCTTCTTTACAACAACGGCGAAACAGCGGCCGGGGAAACGGCCGCGATGCTGACGCGTGCCAATCTCGAACGGCTCTATCGCTGTCCGTTGCAAACCGTCGCCGGAAGCGGCGGAGCACGCCATATGCCCGTTGTATAATGGCGCCCATGAACGTGCGCCACCCCCCTTCCGCTGTCGTCGCGGACTCCCATAGCCAATGATTCGCAAGCTGTTTGGCAAGGTATTTTCCAAAACGCGGTCCCGCGGCCACCGGCCGGTCACCGTTTCCGCAGCGGATCATGGAATTGACCGCGAACGTATCAGCCGCTGCGCAATGAAGACCTGCGAGACGCTGCAGGCAGCCGGTCACGATGCGTACGTCGTGGGCGGCGCAGTGCGGGATCTGATTCTGGGCCGCAAGCCGAAGGATTTCGACGTCGCTACCGATGCCCGTCCCGAGCAGGTGCGGGCACTGTTCCGGCGTTCGCGCATCATCGGCCGGCGGTTTCGGCTGGTGCACGTGATGTGCGGCGCCGAAACGGTCGAGGTTTCGACCTTTCGCGGCGGCGCGGTGGTCGACGGCGACGGCGAACGGATCGCGGACGCCAGCGGGCGCATTCTGCGCGACAACGTGTTCGGCAGCCGCGAGCAGGATGCCGCGCGCCGCGACTTCACGATCAATGCGCTGTTTTACGATCCGGTGACGCAGCAGGTGCTGGATTATCACAACGGCGTCGCCGATCTCAAGAAGCGGCGGCTGAAGATGATCGGCGATCCCGAGACGCGCTACCGCGAGGATCCGGTGCGCATGCTGCGCGCGGTGCGGCTGGCGGCCTCGCGCGATCTGGAAATGGATCCTGCCACCCGGAAACCGATCGGCGAGCTGGCTCATCTGCTGCAGGACGTGCCGCCGTCACGGCTGTTCGACGAGATGCTGAAGCTGCTGCTGTCCGGACACGCGGTCGAATGCGTGCGGCGGCTGCGCCGCAACGGACTGCATCATGGCCTGCTGCCGCTGCTCGACGTGGTGCTCGAAAATCCCGCCGGCGAGCGTTTCGTGATGCTTGCACTGAGCGCCACCGACGAGCGGCTGGGCTGCGGCAAACCGGTTGCCCCAGGCTTCCTGTTCGCCGCGCTGTTGTGGCCGCAGGTCGCCGAAGCGTGGAAGAAAATCGAGACGACGGGCATGAAGCCGGTGCCGGCGCTGCACGAGGCGATCGACCAGGTGACCGCGGTGCAGTTCGAGAAGCTGGCGATTCCACGCCGCTTTTCCGCTGACATGCGCGAGATCTGGGCGCTGCAGCAACGCTTCATGAATCGTTCCGGCAGACGCCCGTCCGGACTGCTGCATCACCTGCGCTTTCGTGCCGCCTACGACTTTCTGCTTCTGCGCTGCAAGAGCGGTGAACTGGAACCCGAGGTCGGAGAATGGTGGACGCGCTTTCAGCAGGCCGATGAAACGCAGCGCAACGCGATGCTGGTGCGGGATGCCGGACCGGCCAAACGGCGGCGCCGCTCCCGGCGGCGCAAACCGGCTGCGGAAGCGCCGGCGGCCGTACCGTCGGCGCATTGAGGCGAGTATCGACCATGGATACGCAGGTATCGCGTGTGACGGCGTTCGTGGCGCTTGGCTCCAATCTGAACGATCCGCGGCGCCAGGTCGAAGCCGGATTTGCCGCGCTGGCCGGGTTGCCGGATACCGTATGCCGCGCCCGTTCGTCGCTGTATGCGACGGTGCCGGTTGGCTATGCGGATCAGCCCGATTTCATCAACGCGGTGGCGGCGCTGGAGACGGCGCTTGCCGCGCGCGCGTTGCTCGACGCATTGCTCGAAATGGAGCGCCGGCACGGCCGCAACCGGACGTTTCCGAACGCTCCGCGCACGCTCGATCTCGATCTGTTGCTCTATGACGGACAGGTGATCGATGAACCGGGCCTGGTCGTCCCGCATCCGCGTATGCACCAGCGCGCATTCGTGCTGGTGCCGCTGGCCGAAATCGCGCCCGATGCCGTCATCGCCGGGCACGGCACCGCGGGGGCGCTGGCGGCGCACATCGATACCGGCGGGATAAAAAAACTGTAGCGGAGGCTTCGTGGATTTCGAATTACCGGAAAAATTCCGCTACATCGCGGTGGAAGGGCCGATCGGTGCCGGCAAGACGTCGCTTGCCTATCTGCTCAGCAATCGCCTCGGCGGCACGCTGCTGCTCGAGGATCCGGACGCCAATCCGTTTCTGGAGCGCTTCTATGAAAATCGTGCACGTTACGCACTGCCGGCGCAATTGTTCTTTCTGTTCCAGCGCGCCGAGCAATTGCGCGGACTGCGGCAGCGCGATCTGTTCAACGGTGTCACCGTCGCCGATTTCATGCTGGAGAAGGACGAGCTGTTCGCGCGGCTGACGTTGAACGACGACGAACTCGATCTCTACCGGCGCATCTACGACTATCTCGCGCCGCAGGCGCCGGGGCCCGATCTCGTCATCTACCTGCAGGCAAAACCGGGAGTGCTGGCTGAACGCGTGCGGCGGCGCGGTCTGGCTTACGAGAAAAACGTCGGCGAAGAGTATCTGTATAACCTGTCTGAAGCCTATGCGCAGTTCTTTCACCAGTATGCTGACGCGCCGTTGCTGATCGTGAATTCGCAGAATCTCAATTTTGTTGATCAGCCCGGGGACTTTGATTTATTGTTGCAGCGCATCGTATCGATGCGCGGCACACGCGAATACTTTAATCTGGGGGTTTGAGATGCGTATCACGTTGCAGACATTGCAAAAAATGGCGCAGGACGGCACGCGGATCACGATGTTGACCTGCTACGACGCCAGTTTTGCTGCGCTGCTCGAAGAAGCCGGCGTGGATTCGCTGCTGATCGGCGATTCAATGGGGATGGTGCTGCAGGGGCGGGAATCGACGCTGGCGGTGACGCTGCGCGACGTGATCTACCACACCCGCTGCGTCGCACGCGGCGCGAAGCGCGCGTTCATCATCTCCGACATGCCGTTCGGGTCGTTCCAGACCGGCCCGCTGCAGGCGTTCGCGAACGCCGCGAAGCTGATGGCGGCAGGCGCCCACATGGTCAAGATGGAGGGCGGCAACCCGATGGCGGAAACCATTTCGTATCTGACGCAGCGCGGCGTGCCGGTATGCGGCCATCTCGGATTGACGCCGCAGTCGGTGCATCAGCTGGGCGGCTACCGGGTGCAGGGCAAAAGCGGCGAGGACGCCGAGCGCATGATTGCGGACGCGCGGCTGCTGCAGGAAGCGGGCGCCGGAATGATCGTGCTGGAAGCGATCCCGGCCGCCGTCGCGGCCGAAATCACGCGGGCGGTATCGATTCCGACCATCGGCATCGGCGCCGGCGCCGACTGTTCGGGTCAGGTGCTGGTGCTGCACGACATGCTCGATGTTTACCCCGGAAAGAAAGCGAAATTCGTCAAGAACTTCATGCGCCAGGCGGGCAGCGCGCAGGGTGCGGTCGAAGCCTTCGTCAACGAAGTGCGGGCGAGGACGTTTCCGGGCGCCGAACATAGTTTTTGAAGCAGGATTCGGGATTCGGAGCACGGGATTCAGGATTGTATTCCGGCGCGTTATGCGCTGCTGTATTTCTACTCTGCCCCTGTCCCCCGTGCTCCCGAACTGAACCCTGCGCTCTGAATCCTGACCGCCGAATCCGGTTTTCTTCCCCGTGCAAATCATTTCGACCATTTCCGAATTGCGCGAGCTCCTGGCGGGCGAGCGCAGCATCGGGCTGGTGCCGACGATGGGCAACCTGCACGCCGGTCACCTGTCGCTGATGAACATCGCGCGCGCGCAGGCCGGCTGCACGGTGGCCAGCATTTTCGTCAACCGCCTGCAGTTCGGGCCCAACGAGGATTTCGACCGTTACCCGCGCACCTTTGCGGAGGACTGCGCGAAACTCGAGACGGCCGGCATCGATGTCGTGTTTGCGCCCGAAGAGAAGGAACTCTATCCGCAGCCGCAGACCATGTTCATCGAACCGGGGGCGATCGCGGCCGAACTGGAAGGAAAATTCCGGCCCGGACATTTGCGCGGCGTAGCTACGGTGGTGCTCAAGCTGTTCAATGCGGTGCAGCCGCAGCTGGCGGTATTCGGCAAAAAGGATTACCAGCAATTGCTGCTGATCCGTGAACTGGTGCGGCAGTTCAATCTGCCGATCGACATCGTTGCCGGTGAAACGATACGCGAGGGCGACGGACTGGCGCTGAGCTCGCGCAATCGCTATTTGAACGCGGCGGAGCGGGCCGAGGCGGTACGGCTCAACCGCAGCCTGGCCGCGGTATGCAGTGCGGTGGCGGCCGGCGGCGATGATATTCAGGTGTCGGAGCGGCGGGCGTGCGAGGCGTTGACGACGCACGGCTGGCAGGTGGACTACATCGCGGTGCGCACGGCTGCCGGACTGCATCCGCCGACGGCCGGCGACGGCGAACTCGTGGTGCTCGGCGCGGCCCGCCTCGGCCGGACGCGTCTGATCGACAACGTCGCGCTGACCGTGCGATAGCGGACCGTTGTGCGCTCTGCCGGGCGCCGTGTTATGGCACGGCGGTTTCCGGGCAGTCGGCAAGCAGCGGTTGCGGTGGGCGATAGGCAAGCACCTGTTCGCGCAAGCGGGCCAGCCGGCTGTCGCAAATGCCTTGCGCAATCAGGCAGTCGACGGTCTGGAACAGGTATTCCGCCGATGAACCGAACGCGCCGCGCGCGGTGGCGATGGTTTCGACCAGTGCGGTGAGCGGCAGCTTGCCGGCGTAATGCGGATGATGGCGGTTGACGACAAAGGCAAGGGCCTTTACCTCGCGGCCGTCGCTGCCGTTGATCGTGACCTGCAGCCAGCGCGGCGTGTACGAGCCCAGCACCATTTCACGGCGCCACAGCAATGCCAGTTCGTGCCGCGCTTCGTCCGGATCCAGGCGAAATGCCATGCCATGACAGCAGCCGCCGCGGTCCAGCCCCAGCACCAGCCCCGACTTTTCCGGCGTGCCGCGCCCCATGCGCGACCACAGGCAGAACGAACGATGGAAACCGTGTATGACTGCCGGCAGCCGTTCGAGGTAGCGCAACAGCGGGTTCCAGATCAGCGAGCCGTAGCCGAAGATCCACGGCTGCGCGCCATGCCGCAACGGTTCCAGCGCGCGTTCGAACGACGCATGGAATTCCGCTTCCGAAACCAGCGGCAGGCCGCGGCCGGATTGTGCATAGTTTTTACGCAGAACGTCGTTCTCGAGATCCGCGCGGGTCAATGCCATAACGATCGTCCGGAAATACCTTGTGCCTGAAACGGCATCCGCGGCGCTGTGGTTGACAGACGGTGGCCGGGTTTCTTCGGCTTTCCGCGGGCGTCAGGTGGTTTACAATATCACGTACATGGCGCGAGCTGCGAACGGCTGGTTCACCGGCACTTTTGACGCATTGAGGCAACCGCTGCGGTGGCTTTCCGATGCCGTCCTGCTATGACCTTCCGGACGCGATGATCATTCGATGACGGAGGTGACTGTGCCGGGCGGCTCAAGACCCTGTTCTGCATGGGGAATATTGCGGCAAAGTTTGACAGGAACAGGCGAATTGGCCATAATGCTCCGTTTCTCTCGGAGGGGTTCCCGAGCGGTCAAAGGGGGCAGACTGTAAATCTG
>JBDZVW010000539.1:0-1706 GCA_040255885.1 Betaproteobacteria bacterium | reverse complement strand
GGGTGTAGGTCCACGAGAACGGCGGTTCGATGCCGTTCGACGCGTTGTCGGCGAATGCCAGGCTGATGGTGCCGGTGGGTGCGATCGACAGCAGATGCGAGTTGCGCACGCCGTGCTGGCGAATCAATGTCTTGATTTCCTGTGGCAGCCGTGATGCGAAGCTGGTGCCGGACAGATACATGTCGGCGTTGAACAGCGCAAACGCGCCGCGCTCGGCGGCCAGCGTGCTCGATGCGCGGTACGCGGCATCGCGCAGCGACTCCGCGATGCGCGCGGCCATGTCGCGCGCCGGCTGCGTGTCGTAGCGCAGACCGAGCATGATCAGCGTATCGCCGAGCCCGGTGAAGCCGAGTCCGATGCGGCGCTTCGCCATCGCTTCCGCGTGCTGCTGCTCGAGCGGCCACGCCGTGACGTCGAGCACGTTGTCGAGCATGCGTACCGCGATCCCGACCACCGTGCCGAAACGTTCGAAGTCGAACGTCGCGTTGTCGCGAAATGCGTCGGCAACGAAACGGGTGAGATCGATCGAGCCCAGGCAGCAGCAGCCGTACGGCGGCAGCGGCTGCTCCGCGCACGGATTGGTCGCTTCGATGGTTTCGCAATAGTTCAGGTTGTTGTCGCGGTTGATGCGGTCGAGAAACAGGATGCCGGGCTCCGCATGATCGTAGGTCGAGCGCATCACCTGGTCCCACAGCTCACGCGCCCGCATCTTGCGGTAGACCCACTGACCGTCGTCGCGCTGCCACGCACCTTGTGCGATCTGTTCCGGGCCGGGCTCCGCCTTGTGCGCCAGCTCGATTTCGCCGTCGGACTCAACCGCGCGCATGAACGCGTCGGTGACGCCGATCGAAATGTTGAAGTTCGCAAGGTCGCCCTGGTCCTTGGCGTGAACGAATGCCTCGATGTCGGGATGGTCGCAGCGCAGCACACCCATTTGTGCGCCGCGGCGGCTGCCTGCCGATTCGACGGTTTCGCATGAACGGTCGAACACGCGCATGTACGATACCGGCCCGCTGGCATGCGAGCGCGTGCCTTTCACCGCGGCGCCGCGCGGCCGGATCGACGAGAAGTCGTAACCGACGCCGCCGCCGCGGCGCATGGTTTCGGCCGATTCCTTGAGCGCGGTGTAAATGCCGGGCCGGCCGTCAATCACCGCGGAGATCGAATCGCCGACCGGCTGCACGAAGCAGTTGATCAACGTCGCATCCATCTGGATACCCGCGGCCGAGTTGATGCGTCCGGCCGGGATGAAGCCGGCGTTCAGTGCTTCGACGAAGCGCTGCTCCCAGTGCGCCTGCCTGTCCTCGGCTTCCGCTGCGGCGAGCGCACGCGCGACGCGCCGCCTGACGTCGTCGATCGACTGCTCGTTGTCCTTCGCATATTTTTCGCGCAGCGCCTCGCCGCAGATTTCCTGTTCCGGGAGTGTCAGGGAAGATGTAGCCAGGTCGTTGATATTGCTCATCATGTTCTCTTCAAGGCGGACGCGGGGGAAAATCAGTCTAGCACAGGATGGCGAGCAGATTGCACGCTCAGACGTGCGGATGGGCGATCTGCCGGTGATTGTTCACACGAAATAAGCGGGTGGGGTGCCACGGAGTAATGGCAAACGCCGCCCACCACCCCGTCCGTCTTCGCGGACGCCCCTCCTCATTCTGAACTGCACCCCAAAAGTTGGACACCGATCCAACTTTTGGGGTGTTTTTTAT
>JBDZVW010000538.1:0-1708 GCA_040255885.1 Betaproteobacteria bacterium | reverse complement strand
CGCACGCCGCCGCGTTGCCCGCTCCGACTACGATTACGTCGGGGTTTTCGAGATTGCTGCCAGTCATGTTTCCCTCCAAAAAATCAGTGCAGTGTCTTCGGCGTCTGCTCGCTTTCCGACTCCAGGTCGGACGGCGGCTCCGCCGCAGTCGATGCCGGGGCTGGTGATGCGTGGTGCATGACCATGCGCCACCCGAAATCGGTGTTGAGATAGATGTTGGTTGCGATCACCGGCACGCGCGGCTGCGCTTCGCCGACGATCAGGATGTATTCGTACAGGCTGTGCATCGCGACCATCATCGCGCGCACGCTCTGCCGATGGCGCAGCTGGAACTGCAGCTGCTGGCCGCTGGCAAAAATCCGGCGCCAGGATTCGCGCACTTCGGCGACACCGGCCAGACGCGTTCCGCCCGGATGCACGCAAATGATGTCGTCATCGGCCCACACCGCCATCATCGCTTCGAGATCGGTTTTCTCGAACGCATCATAGAAGGCGGCTTCGGCATCCTGCGGCGTGGGAAAGATCGGGCGCTTCACGGTCGGCTGGCGGTTTGCGGTATGCCGATTGTATCAAAGTCGATTGCCGACATGACGCGTTCCGGCGTCAATTCCAGCATGCAGCGGAAATGCCCGAGCGGACATTCGCGCTGGAAGCACGGACTGCACTCGATGTGCAGCCACAGCACCGTTGCCTGCGGCGACAGCGGCGGCGTGAATGCCGGGCTGCTTGATCCATAGAGCGCGATCAGCGGCCGGCCCAGCGCCGCGGCGACGTGCATCAGTCCGGAATCATTGCTGACCACGACGTTCGCGCACGACAGCAGATCGATCGCCTGGTCCAGCGACGTCCTGCCGCACAGATTGACGGCGGCGCTGGCGCGTGCGATCGCAGCGCCGATCGGTTCGTCCTTCGCCGAGCCGATCAGCCACACGTCGCAGCCGCGTTCAATGAGCCGTTGCGCCAGCGCCGTGAAATGCACGGCCGGCCAGCGCTTGGCCGGACCGTATTCCGCTCCCGGGCACAGCGCGGCGACCGGGCGCGCCGGCGCAAGTCCGAGCGTGTTCAGCGTCGTGTTGCGCTGGCCGTCGTTCACCGTCAGCTGCGGCTGCGGCAGCGGGCGCGGCAGGGCGGCGCCGGGCGCTTCGGCCAGCAGCGCGAAACGCTCGGCCATCTGCGGCAGCGCGTTCTTGTCGAGAATGCGAACGTCATTGAGTGCGCCGTAGCGCGTTTCGCCGCGGAAGCCGGTACGCAGCCGGATGCGTGCGAACCAGGGGATCAGTGCGGACTTGAACGAGTTCGGCAGCACGATCGCCTGATCGTAGCGTTCGGCGCGCAGTGTCCGCGCCAGCCGCAGCCGCGCACCGAGCTTCAGCTCGCCGTGGGCGAACGGACTCGCGAAGGTGCGCCGCACCTGCGGCATGCGCGCGAACAGCGGCAGCGTCCACTGCGGCGCCAGCACGTCCAGCTCGAGATCGGGGTGATGGTCGTGCAGCCGCATGAACAGCGGCTGCGCCAGCACGCTGTCGCCGACCCAGGCGGGAGCGACGACGAGAATGCGCACTATCGTGATTCAGGATTGAGGATCGAGGATTGAGGATTGAGTAACGTATGCGGCACGCGCCGCGTACCGGTCACTCCGACTCGATCCTCGGTCCTCACGCCTCGATCCTGCCTTTTAATGGCCTTTCTTCACCTCGCCCGTCAGCAC
>JBDZVW010000158.1:0-6405 GCA_040255885.1 Betaproteobacteria bacterium | reverse complement strand
ATGCTTGTTCATGAATTCAGGGCCGGGGTTGTGATTTCACCAGTGCGGCGGAAACGGTGCTTCCGGAGGCGGATTTCGCCGTGGGCATGACGTCGGCCGTTTCCGGCCGTGGGTCCATGGCTGCCGCATGCGGAAACACCGGCGCCGCCATCGCTGCAGCCGGCGGCTGCCATGACATGAAACCGGGGGGAGACGCGCCTTTCCATGGTGCGGCCTGGATCGCGGGGCACGATGCTGTTGTAGCATCGCGCCCCGGGCGCTGTCAACGAGCTGAATTCAGCGGTGCTTCAACCGCACTTCTTGATCGCTGCGACGAAACGGTCACCCTGCAGCAGCCGGTCGGAGCCGAAGAGATGCGGGGTCAACCGTACCGCCGCCTCGGAGCCGCCGGAAATGCCGTAGGGATGGATCGAAACCACGCCGATCACGTTGTCGGTATTGCCCAGCGTCTGTACGATTTCGGCCTCATCTGTGTGCTTGCGCATCGTGTTCACGCGTTTCAGCTGTCCGCCCCAGTGAACTTCATCGAGCTGATGCGTCGCGCAGCTGGCGAGATCGGCGTAACTGTGAGCGCTTTTCACCGTCTGGTACGGCGCGACCGATGCAACGTAGCCGTAATCGGTCGCACAACCCGCGAGTGCGAGCACGGCAGCCGCCGCGACGCACCAGGATGCGTATTTCATATTCCCCCCTGAATGTGCTGACTATTTGAAGCCGCAATGATAGAGATCGTGCGCGCCGCGGTCAAAGCCGCGGTCGCCCGCGGCATGACGTTTCAACGAACAGCGCCCTCAGCAGCAGGATGAGCGATATCAGGACGAGCACGAAGCTGATTGCGTGGCCGGCTTCCCAGCGCAGCCGGTAGTCCGGCCAGTCGGCAGGCAGCGTGGCCGCTGTCCATGACGCGAATGCCGCGTTGACCGGCGCGTTCAGCGCGAAGAACGTCACCAGCGCCAGGCTCAGCAGGATCGCCGCGGCCAGTGTCAGGCGGCGAATCGGCCGCTTTCCGCGCACCAGCCACAGCAGGATCCAGGTGAATACAACGGCCGCGACTTCAAACGGCCCGATGAACGGACCCCAGCCGCGGTACAGCTGTTGCTGCACGGCAAGCCACAGCGGCCCGGCGAGCGCCAGTTTGTTCGGCAACTCCAGTACGTGCGCGGCCAGCGCGCCGAGCGTGACCGCGGTGCCGATCAGGCTGATCCAGCGGATGCTTCGCAGCAATACGGTACCGTTTCGTGGCGCCGGATCCGTCGTCACCGGAGCTCAGTGATCCGGCCGGTCCGACAGAATCTTGCCGGTCTGCGGATCAACCCGCAGTTCGCGTTTCTGGCCGTTCTTGTACGCCTCGACTTCCCAGCGCCCGTCATCGAACGAGATTTCCGATATCGGCGCGTATCCCTGCTGCTCCAGGCTGGATGCGACGGCGGACACCGGCTTGCTGTTGGCGGGTGGCTTGTCGCCGGCGAACGCGAGTGCGGACGAAAGTGCAACGACCGGGAGAATGGCGGCGAAAAGGGCGGGCTTCATGGCGGGCTCCTGCGATCCGGCTGTCGAAATGAAGATAGTTCATTGCGAGAGTAGGAGATGAGACGCTGCAAGTCAAACGTCAGCCGCCTTCGCTCCAAAGGTTCGATGCGGTCCGCATCCGGCTCGGCGCTTAGCGCGCCGCGCTGTCTTCACGGCGGCGCGCGATGAACGCGCCGATGCCGGCGGTGATGATCGACGGAATCGAAAGCACCGCGAACACGATGATGCCGAGCGGCAGCAGGTTTCCCGGCCCCTGCGACAACAGCATCCAGACGAACTGGCCGCACAGCGGCAGCACGCCCCAGCGCCACCAGCGCGCCGGCTCGAACAGCGCAAACGCCAGCGCCACCAGGCAGACGGCCGGTATCCCGACCGAAAAGTACAGTCCGGAATCCCATGCTTCTGCCCGTCCCGACACCAGCGCGATGACAATCCAGATCCCCGCGCCGCACAACGCCGCCATCAGATACTTCATGTTGGGGTCAAATCTTGTAATATATAGTAATTATCGTCACTCTTATTCCGTACCCTGCAACCAGGTACTGCCTGGGCGCGCATTTTTTTGCGATGCGTCGCATTTATCGGGCCAGATTCCGCAATATACGGCTCGAATCCTTGTGCAGCCCGGAAGATTTGTCTTCGAGCCGGAGCCGGACGTTGCGAATGGTGGCGCCCGCACTGGCATAGCTGCGCAGGCCGAATGCCCGGGCAATTGCTTCCAGCCGCATCTCGCCTGCCTGCTGGCACAAATACATTGCCAGGCTGCGGGCGGGACTCTTCACGCCACGGCCACGGGTTGGCGTGAGCAACGTCGATTGCGGCACCGAATAGTAGCGCGAAACACTGTCCAGAATGTGTTTGAGGGAGGGTCGGGCTTTCAGGCGGCGGCTGTCCGGAATGTCCTGCCGGGGCGTCAATCCGCGCGCGATGCGCGACTTGAAGCGTTCGGTTGCGAGTACCGGCGACAGATGCTGCGCGACATAGAACGGCGCAATTTCCGTATTATCGGCTTCGTCTTCCACGAATCGGCGATACGCCTGGCGCGAGCGGAAGCGTCCGAGGATGTAGCGGGTATACAGCCACGGCGGCGGCGGTGTCTGGCCGATGTAGGCCGGATAGCTTGACCATCTGTAACGATGCAGTTGTCGTTCGGATCCTGCTTCCAGCGGATTGCGGTGAATGTAGCGCGACAGGTGGGTCCAGTAAACGTCGGCTTCGACGAGAACCGCCTTGTAGCGTCCGCGAAACAGTTGCCCGTCCTGCCCGGTCTGGCAATTGTAATATTGGGTATAGAGTCCGTTCACATGCCGCATGATCCGCGCCAGATTTCCTTCAGGCGTCCGCAGCATCAGATGATAATGATTGCGCATCAGACAGTAGGCATGGATTTCGGCGTTGAATCGTGTGCTGACTTCCTCCAGCAGACGCAGGAAATAGCGTCGCCCGGCATCGTCGCGGAAAATCGCGCGCCGTCCGGCACCGCGATTCATGACGTGATACCACGCACCTTCGAATTCGATTCTTAACGGTCTGGCCATCGCGCAATCATGCCATTTTTAACTATATATTACAAGATTTGACCCCTGCTCGGGTGTTCCAGTGCGCTGCGATCCCAGTGTGACAGAGTCGCGGCAGCGTCGTAGGTCGTCTGGAGAAACGACAGCAGCGCTTGGGCCGGATTATCGGCGGTCTGCACCGCTGCGTAGGGCAGAATGAACTCGCCCAGCTTGTCGTGGAAGTATGCCGCTTCGGGCGCGATGGAATGCTTGTCGAACCCGGCGGGAGCGGGATAGGCGTAGGCGTAGAAGGCAGCCTCGCCCAACCCCGTCCCGGGCCAGAAACCCGCGCTCGAGACTTCGTGTGAATAGGCTTCAACCATTACGTGGTTCGGGCAGTTCGGAACGCCGCCGGGATGCCGGGGCGCGGTCCGTCCCGAAAAGCGGGTCACCGCGAGATCGAATGCGCCCCAGAAGAAATGCACCGGACTCACCTTGCCGATAAAGCGGGCGCGAAAGTTCGTCAGGACGCGATCCGCCATCACCAGCGCGCGCCAGAAACGGTGGACGGCGTCGGCATCGTAACCGGCGTGGATTTCGTCCTCTTCGAACGGTATCGCGACTGCCACTTCGTTTGGTCGGGCGAATATCCTTGTCCGGATACCCAGCTCGCCGAGCGCCTGCATCGTTTTCCGGTAAAATTCCGCGACCGGCATCGGCTCCAGCGCGAACTCCCGCCTGCCGCCCGCAGACGTCGTGATGCGCAACGCATGATCGATGAAGTCGAAATCGATTGCGAAGATCCCTGCGTTACACGGAATAGGCGATGTCGTGAGGCCGCGCGTCGTCACGTAAAGCGTCACACTCCACGAGTGATTGATGTGCGGGGAGAGCGCCATCCGGATCTTGCCGATGATCTGTGTCCACATATGGAGCGTGGTGCAGGTGTCCTGCCAGGCATCCAGCGGCGGCAGCGCGGGCCAGCCGTTACGGGCGTCGAGGGGACTGTCGATCGTCATCGTCATTGCCTCCGGTTCGGTGGAAAATGCCTGCTTGTCGGTGCGCTTGCAGCTTGTATTGTGCAGCCTGAAATCATTGCTGGAAACAGGGCAGATGCTTCCGGGTGAATGCGGAGCGGACTGCGTCCCGCGGACTTGCCATAAGCGAGCATTCCGGCGAAGTCGGCCCGCGAGATCTGGCGCCGCCAACTAATTTCGTGAATCGCGAAGGTGAACGGCATGGACGAGCGACGGTACATCAGCACGCCACTCGGTCAGCACCAGAGAAATGGCGAGTCCTTCCAGATCCGCAATAATCCCGGCATAAATCGCGATCGCAATCAACGATCCCTGTTGACCCAGTGACAGCAGGCTGAAGAATCCGAGAAAGAGGAATATTCCCCAGAGTTTCGAGGACCACATGTGGTAGCTGGTCTCGCGCCGGAACTTGAGAAAATCAAAGGCGTACCGAATGAGCTCCAGTGCCAGGAGCAGCAGCAAAGCTGTGGAATGATCGATAAAGACGTTCGGGTAGAGCAGCCAGGCGACCAGCGTGGCGCAGACATAGAAGGTGGAATCGGCGACGCTGTCCAGTCGGCGCAGATTGGCGGTGGCAATCTGGAGCCGGCGGGCAATGATTCCGTCGAATACGTCGGAAAGAAAAGCCAGCGTCAGACAAATGCCGAACAGGATTGCGTCTGGATATTCAAGGGCGAGGATCAGCAGGGCCGGCCCGAGCGCGATGCGGAGAATCGTAAGCGACAGCGGGATCCGGCTTGCGATGGATATTCGTGTTTTTGGGGAACGCATGTGGCGCCTTGTTGAAGGGCAGGGAAGAGATGTCTTGAGCTGAGTCGCGCAAGGTTATGAAAGCTTGCAACGTATGTCAAATGGTATTGAAGCAATACAGGGCAGAATAAAGTAACCGAGACGTCAGATACAATACAGAAATCAAGTTGAATTCTCGTTAAACTATTTATCATGCCTCGCTATACGATCCGTCGCGAATCCGTCGGCCCATGGCCGACGGTGACCTTGGCCGACTCTATCGGCGGCAGCTCCGTCACTGTCGCGTCTCGCGGCGCCAGACTGCTGCACTTCAATGTGCCGGTAGCAGGCGAACTGCGCGATATCGCCGACGGCTACCGTGATGCCGATGCGCTGAGTGCATTGAAGGGCGCGCGGTTCGCGGTGATGGCGCCGTTCGCAAACCGTGTTCGTGATGCGCGCTACCGGTTCGACGGCGAGGCGTTTGATCTGAAGCCGGCTGCGGTCGGGGGTGATCGCGGCATCATGCACGGCTTCGTGCTCGACGCCGACTTCGTTCCGCAAACGATCGAATCGGACGATGGGCATGCCAGCGTGTTGTTTGAATATCGCGGGCTCCGGCCGGGCGCCCATCCCGGCTATCCGTTCGCGGTGGACGTTACGGCGCGTTATATGCTGCACGCCGGCGGGCTGGACGTGGAGATTGGCATGCGCAACGTCGGCGAACAGGTCGCGCCATGCTTTTGCGGCTGGCATTCCTACTTCAGGCTGCGTGACGACGGCATTGCCGAATGTGAGCTGCAGATGCCGGCGCAGCAGACGATACGCACGGACGCGGCATTGATTCCGTTGCCCGGAGCGGCGGCTTATGCGTCCCTCGACCGCCATCCTGATCTGGATTTCCGCCAACCGCGTTGCATCGGTGGCAGCGTTTTCGATACCGGATTTACCGAATTGGACGCCGACTCAGACGGCCGCGTTCGCACGCATCTGCGCGATCCGCGCAGCGGACTCGCGATTGCGCTATGGCAGCAGCGCGGCGTGGTGCTGGTATTCACCGGCGACACGCTGACTGAAGGCCGGCGGCGATCGGTGGCGCTGGAACCGATGGAAGCGATGACCGACGCGTTTAATCGTGAGGATTGCGCGGCGGCGATCACGCTGGCGCCGGGTGCGTCGCGATATTTCAGTTGCGGTGTCGAGGTGAAGTTGCCGTAGCAGCAGGCGTTGGTGATTTCATGGAATTTTAAACTATATATGACAAGACTTGACCGCCAATTGTTAGGCGGGTCGCGACGGCTGCGCTGCCGTTCCAGACTGCAAGGCCCGGCGCCGCCATGATGCTGGCGGTTCCCCAACCACTTTCTTGAATGCCCGGCTGAACGCGGCCTCGGAATCGTAGCCGACCGACGCCGCCACTCCGGCGACGCTGGAGTGTCCGCCGGCCAGGAGCCCGGCTGCTACCTGCATACGCCAGCGGGCCAGGTATTGCATCGGCGGCTGACCGACGAAGTGAACGAAGCGATCTGCGAACGCTGAACGGGACAGGCCGACCCGTTGCGCCAGCCCCTCCAATGTCCATGGATACGCCGGATCGCCGTGCAGCAGCGACA